>JBLIGH010000080.1:0-10502 GCA_047636855.1 Pseudorhodobacter sp. | reverse complement strand
TGCCCGCAGAACTTGACCGCGCCACCAGCATGATCGCCACCTCTGCCGTGGCACTTGCGCTTTTCGTGATCGGCGGTTCCTTGGCGCAGGTGGCACTCAAAGGCAATCTGTCACTGGCCTTACAGATCACAGCAGGCAAATTGCTGTTGCACCCTTTGGCCGCCGTGCTGATCTTGGCGCTGATCGCCGCCCTCGGCCTGCCCGGTCTGCCAACTGACCTCGCCGCTTGCCTGATCATCGCGACGGCGGTCCCAATGATGGGCGTCTACACGATCTTTGCACAAGAAGAAGGGATGGAAGTTGTCGCCGCCCTGGCCATGCTTTTGACAACCAGTGCCAGCTTCTTCACCCTCAGTGCTGTCCTCGCGTTTCTACTCTAACACCTTCTTTTCGGTGAAATTCACGCGGCACGGTGCAGCGTAAGCTGGCCGGTTTGACGGTCGCCCTCGACCAGCGCCCGGTGCATCGCGATTACGGCGCCATCATGGTCGGCGTCTTCAACGACCACTTGAATATCGACTTTGCGCATCGGATCATGGATGCCCAACGGCGCAATCCCCGCCGCATCCAGCACCCGGACAATCCGTGGCAGAAGCGTGGTATCGCCCAAATTGCGCCCGATAGCCGAGATCAGTGCCACTTTACGCAACGAGACTTCGGCGGCAGGAAATGCGCGACTTATATCGGCCTCGGCTTGCCGGATTTTCTTTAACGATCCTTTGACAAAATGGGTGATCGTATTAGCGTTGGAGATTTTGGACACGATCCAGACATTGTGGCGGGTCAATGTTTCCAGCACCTCTGCGTCATAGCCTTTGACCCCCACCATATCTTGGTCGTGAAATTCAAAGGCAAAGACATCGCGCAGACCGGTGACGATTTCCACCCCCGGCGCGGGCTGATCATTGCCCGTATCAGCCCAGATCACCGTGCCGTCATGCGCGGGGTCAAAAGCGTTTTTGACCCGCAGCGGAATGCCCGCCTGGCGCAGTAATTTGGCCGCGCGCGGGTGAATCGCCTCCATCCCCAGATTGGACAGCTGATCGGCCACATCCCAGTTGGTGCGCCCTACGATACGGACATTTTCCAGCCCCACAATGCGCGGATCGGCTGAAGACAGATGAAATTCCTTGTGAATGATCGCCTCGCCCGCGCCGGTTACCGCAGCAATCCGCGACAGCGTCACCTCGCTATACCCACGGTCATAAGTGCCCATCAGCACCTCGCGGCATTGGGCATAGCCGGTAACAATCGGCAATTCGCGGGTGACATCGACGGTCGCGAAAGCCTTTGTGATACAGGTATTCAGATCATCGCTGCCCTCTTGCCGCCAACCGGTCAGATCAACCAGACGTGCATTAACCCCTTGCTGTGCTAGCAAAATCACCGTGTTGAACGCCGATTGCGCCTCGCCCAGCGAGGACAACATTTCCCGCACGGTCAACAGGTGCTGGTCCAGTTGGAAATGGCCAAAGGAGCAGATCCGCCCCAGATCGATCAGACACGAGCGCACCCCTTCAATCCGTTCGCAGACAAAAGCATCAGCCGTCTGACGCGCGCCTTCATCGTCAAAAATCTCGGCATTCAACGCACACATTTTATCACCAACGACCGTCAGCGCGTCATTCCAGCCCCAGCCGCCTTTGGCATTGGCGAATTGCGCGTAGACCCCCGGCTCTCCGGTTTTTTTATGCTCTAGCAGGGCGTCCGTGATCCCGGCATAGGCCGAGACTACGATGATCCGATTGTAAAGCGCGTCACCGCTGCGCTCGCCGATCAGCACAGTCTCTAGCAATTCCGCCGTGCGCGACATCGAAGTACCGCCGATTTTTTCGACGGTGTGGCGTGGGGTATCTTGGGTAGTCGTCATACGAACTCCGCGCGCCGCCGGGGTTTTGCCGGGGGCGCCTTGGTCAATGTGCAGTTGGATGGTCACAAAAGTGCGCCGGCCTCGATCTGGATCGGTGCTGTGGGGACGCGTTCGCTTAGGAAGGCCGGGCGCGGCGCTTTGGCCGCAAACGGCGCCTGCAGGCGGTTCGACCATGCGTTATAGACAAAGAATGCGTTGGACCGCGCAAAGGGTGTGATATTACCGTTCGAACCATGCAACGTGTTGCTGTCAAACAAAATGACCGTGCCCGCAGATCCGGACGCATAATCAATGCCAAATGTGTCGGCCATTTTGGTCAGGCTGTCTTGCGACGGCACGCCGACCTCTTGCTTTTTCAACGAGTTTTCGTGGTTCTTGTCGGGTGTCTCGCCCGCGCAGGCCACGAAGGTCTTGTGCGATCCGGGGATCAGCATCAACGGCCCGTTCAGCGCGTCATTGTCTGACAGCAGAACCGACGCCGAAATGGCGCGCATCCGGGGCATGCCATCTTCGGCGTGCCAAGTCTCGAAATCCGAATGCCAATAAAATTCTTTGCCGGTAAAGCCCGGTTTATAGTTCAGCCGTGACTGGTGCAGGTACAGATCGTCGCCCAGCAGATGCTGCACAATGCCTGCGATGCGGCTGTCGCGCGCTAGCCGGTCGAACAGCGCGTTATGACCGTTCAGCCGGAACACCGTTCGGATCGCCTCTGAACCCGGTTCGGTGATCTTATCTTGCGCGTCAACCGCGATCTGCCCAGACCGCAGGGCTGCGGACACTGCCTGCAAGGCTGTGACCTCCGCCTTACTGAACAGGTTTTTCAGCACCAGATAGCCGTTCTCGGCATAGGATTGCGCTTGCGTCTGGGTCAAAGGGGCCTCGGGGCTCCATTTGGTCCAGACAATTGGGTCTTTGCGATCTGACCACTCTTCGGCGGTCAGGCGCGTCGGGTAATCGTCTATTGTGTCGTATTGTTTTACGAGCGTTTTCATCGCCATGTATCCTTCAGGTCATTTCGGGTGGGCCGCTGCCTTAGGCATCCTGGGTGATCGGCGCATAAGACCCGTCCGCCCGGTGAACCTCTTTCCCGGTGACGGGCGGGTTAAAGCAGCACGCCATAACCAGCTCTGTCGTGGCCGACAAACGGTGCCTGTCATGCTTGTCCAGCGCATAGATCACGCCGGGTTTGATCGGGTACACTTGGCCACTTGCCAAATCTTCGATGCTGCCCTCGCCCGAGACGCAGTAAACACTTTCGAAATGATGTTTGTATTCAAACACATGCGAGGTGCCCGCAAAGAGCCGGGTGATGTGAAAGCTAAAGCCCATGCCATCCCCCGCCAATAGCAGCCGAGTGCTGTCCCACCCCGTTGTGGTGACCAGCCGGTCGGATGCGCGGGCGTCGTTCAAATCTCTGACAATCATGGTGTTCTCCTTATTCTGCTGCAATGCGGCGACGGCCAAGGACCGCGTCAAAAGCGGCCTCTAACGTGTCAAGACCGGCCCGAAATTGTGCAGGTTTGATGGTGAGCGGGGCCAGCACCTTGATGACCTCGTCATGGCTGCCCGAGGTTTCAATGATCAGGCCCTGTTCGAAACAGGCGGCACAGACAGCAGCCGCCGTATCGCCGCTGCCCGCGTCAACGCCCAGCATCATGCCGCGGCCACGCAGGCTTAGACCATGCACAGCGGCCATCCGGCCCAACCGATCCGCCAAGATATCAGCCTTCGCCGCGACTTCGCTGGCAAAGGCGTCCGTTGCCCAAAATTTCTCTAGGGCGGCGCGGGCGGTGACAAAGGCGTGACTGTTGCCCCGGAAAGTGCCGTTATGTTCGGCGGGTGCCCAGACATCATGCTCGGGTTTCATCAAGGTCAGCGCCATCGGCAGGCCCATACCCGAAATGGATTTGGCCAGCGTCACGATGTCAGGCGAAATCCCCATACCCTCGAACGAAAAGAAGCCGCCGGTACGGCCACAGCCGGCCTGAATATCGTCCACAATAAGCAGCGCGCCATGCGCCCGTGCGATTGCTTCGATCTGGCGCAACCATGCGGGGGACGCGGCGTTCAGCCCACCCTCGCCCTGCACCGTCTCGACAATAATGGCTGCGGGCGCGTCGATGCCACTTGAAGGATCGCAAAGCTGTTGCGCCAAAAGATCCGCGGTGTTGATGTCTGGCCCGTAATAGCCATCGAAGGCCGCACGGCTGACACCCGACAGCGGCATGCCGCCACCACCCCGGTTCTTTGCATTCCCGGTGGCTGCCAAAGCGCCCATGGTGACGCCGTGAAACCCATTGGTGAAGGCGATGATATTGGTCCGACCCGTAACCTTGCGCGCCAGCTTCATCGCAGCCTCGACCGCATTGGCACCCGTTGGCCCGGTGAATTGCACCCGGTAATCCAAATTGCGAGGCTTCAAGATCAGCGCTTCAAAGCGCGATAAAAACTGCGCTTTGGCGTCTGTGAACATGTCCAGACCCTGCGCAATACCGTCTTGCCCGATGTAATCCAGCAACGCCCGCTTCAGATCCGGGTCGTTATGTCCGTAATTCAACGAGGAACAACCGGCCAGAAAATCGGTATACGAAATACCCTTCGCATCATAGATCGTCGCCCCCACGGCCTTGTTGAAAAGCTTGGGAAAGCTGCGGGAATAAGAGCGGATGCCGCTTTCGACGCGGTTGAATACTGAGGTCTCATTGTTGGTGGTTAGAACATTCATCATTAAATCTCCGAATATCGGTCTTGGTGAAAGGACGGAAAGCGCCAGTCAGGCCGCTTTCGCAGAACGGGGGCTTGTTGCGTTGAACGGCCCGATGGTCACGCGGATCTCACTTTCATGCAGTCCGTCCAGATGGGTATCGCGCAGAAAATGCGGCTGTGATTTCAGATCAGCATCCAAAACCCGCGCCACTTTGCGAAACAGCGCCCATGAGGCGGTATTCGCTTTGGTGATGGTGCATTCGACATGGCGCAGGTCCGCAAAATCCGGCCGCGCCAGCACCGAAGTGATCAGACGGTTGCCCAACCCTTGCCCGCGGGCGGCATCGGCGACGCAAACCTGCCAGACAAACAAGGTGTCTGGTTGCGTAGGCGGGACATAGCCCGACATCCAGCCAACAAGCTTTCCGTCTATCTCGGCCAAGGCACATGTCGTGGCGAAATGGCTGCATTGCAGCAGATTGCAGTACAAAGAATTGGCATCGAGCCCGCCTGCGGCATTTATCAGGTGCCAGACCTTTGACCCATCGCTGGGGTGTGGCACCCTGATGCGCAGTTGATGATCTTCGAAATCAGCGCTCATGGTCGGCCGAACCGATCTTTGGGTCTTCTTGCTGATACTTGCATGAATGTTAGTTAGTACGTACTAAGTTAAATGTCTAGTCGTCGCGGATTTAAAATTATTTTTACGCCCAAAATGAGCTATTTATGGGGCTATTCCATCGAAAACGGACCGCTAAGCGCCGAAATAAATGCTGTGGGCATTCGCAATTTTAGAAAATTAACTTCGTAAAAGCTTAGCATTCAGGCACGCAATGGACCAACCTAAATGTGACGCGGCAATGGTCACAGCTTGTCTAACGCATGATCGAAAGCTATCCCTAATACCATGATTCATTGAAGGATTCTGCCTTTGGAACATCGCACCAAACAAGCACTGACCGCGATGCGGAAGATCCTGCGCACCACCGAGCACAACAGCAAGACACTGCTGCATGCCAGCGGGCTTACGCCGTCGCAACTGATCTTGATGCATGTGCTCGAAGAAAGCGGTGAACAGCCAGCGGGCTATGTCGCCGCGCGCATGGGGATCACACAGGCGACAACCACCGTTCTGATCCAGAAACTGGAAAGCCTCGGCATGGTTGAGCGGCGCAAAAGCGACGCGGACCGGCGGCAATCCTGGCTTTCCCTGACGTCCAAAGGCGTTCAAATCCTGACAATCACGCCAGACGGAACGCATAGCCAATTTCATCAAGAGTTTCGCGCTTTGCAGGATTGGGAGCAGATGATGATCATCGCTGCACTTGAACGCGTCGCCGCAATGCTGGGCGATACCGAACATGACGCGGTGCCGATCGTCGATTCAAGGCCCAACCTTGCAGCAGACAGCTGACGGCGCGACATTGATCAAAGAGGTGCGGCGGTAACCGTCATCTGCCGCGTATTGGCTGGCAGACCTTCCATCAGCACCAGCACCCCACGCGAACAGCCTATCGTGGTGAAAAGGCCACGTTTTGGCCTCGGGCCTTGCGAGGGTTCCGGCCTTTACACGACCGTCGCTGCACCGCGCGCCATATCCAAGTAAATCCATAAAAATACCCCCCGCAGCACAAAGGCTGCGGGGGGTATTTTTTTTACCCAGTTGACTGGGTTATTTCGCGTCGCGTTCCGAGCGCAAGCCCTTAAAGATCGCGTAGCACATCACCAGCAGAACAACCGTGAAAGGCAGCCCTGTCGAAATCACCATCGATTGCAGTGACTTCAAACCCCCGACAGAGAGCAAAAGCACGATTGCAACGACGCCTTCGAAGATACACCAGAAAACACGCTGTGGGACCGGTGCATCGACCTTGCCACCAGACGTGATGGTATCGATGACCAAAGAGCCGGAATCCGACGAGGTCACAAAGAAGACGATGACCAACACGATGCCGATCAAAGAGGTGATCCCGGCCAACGGAAGTGCGTTCAGCATAACGAACAGCTGACGTGGAAGTTCCGCATCTTGTGCCGCAGTGTAACCGTCTTGCACGACTTGCTGGATTGCAACCCCGCCAAAAACGCTCATCCACAACACGCAGACCAAGCTAGGGATAAGCAGCACGCAGGTGACAAACTCGCGTACAGTGCGGCCCCGGCTGACGCGGGCGATAAACATGCCAACAAACGGTGACCAGCTGATCCACCAAGCCCAATAGAACGATGTCCAACCTTGGCTAAAGTTCACGTCTTCACGACCAAAAGGATTGGCCAGTGCCGGCAGGTATTCGGCATAGGCGAACAGCGACGACACGAATGTCGACAAGATCACCAGCGTTGGACCGACCAAAAGCACAAAGGCCAGCAATAGAAACGCCAGCGCCATGTTCAGCTCTGACAAAATCTTTACGCCGCCATCAAGCCCACGCAGCACAGAGAACAGCGCGATTGCGGTGATACCCGTGATCAAAAGCACCTGTGTCGTGGACCCGATTGGCACCCCGAACAGTTCGTTCAAGCCTGCATTTGCTTGTGTTGCCCCGAACCCAAGCGATGTCGCCAAGCCAAAGAGCGTTGCAAAGACCGCAAGAATGTCAATGGCATGCCCCGGCCAGCCCCAGATCCGTTCCCCCAAGATAGGGTAAAAGGCCGAGCGGATCGTCAATGGCAACCCTTTGTTATAGCTGAAAAGCGCCAACGCCAGACCGACGACCGCATAGATCGCCCAAGGGTGCAGACCCCAATGATAGATTGTCGCTGCCATCCCAAGACGTATCGCCTCGGACTGATCACCAGCCGCAGCGCCAAGCGGCGCCCAATCGCTGCGAATGCCGTCTTCGCCGATTGCTGTACCGCCCAATGAGGTCGAAAAGTGCGACATCGGTTCGGACACGCCGTAGAACATCAGACCGATGCCCATGCCGGCAGCAAAAAGCATCGAAAACCAACCAATGTAGTTATAGTCGGGTTTCGCAAGGGCACCGCCCAAACGCACATTGCCCAGCGGGGTGACGATCAGCATCAAGCAAAACAGCACAAAAATGTTTGCTGATGCGATGAAAAACCAATCAAAGCCTTTCGTGACTGCTGAAAAAAGCCAGCTGAACACGGCGCCAGACTGCTCTGGCAGGACCAATGTGTAAAAAACGAATGCAACGATGGATAGTCCGGAAATTTGGAAAACCGGGTTGTGAATGTCAAAACCAAAGGGCCCGACTTTGCCCTCTACATTGTCTTGGCCAATGGTGTAATCCGTTTCGATTACGTTCGCCGCGCCGTCCGGCAGCGGAATTCCAGGTGCTGAATCATCTGTCATAGGCTACCCTCCCTGACTTGCAAGCCAAGCTGACCGCCCGGATCATCGCTAAAAATGCGCATAATTCTGTCCCCCTGAGATATTATTATTTTCTTGCCCGTGCAAAAGCGACACAGGCTTTTTGCTTGAGAATGCAAGGGCTCGACCCATTGCAGCTTCACAGTGTCATCATTGCACTTACGGCAATTCGACGCAACCGACACATAAATGCAGCTTTTGCGACACATTTCTGCAGATTATGCTGTAAAACGGGATCGGCTTTGCCAAAATTCAAAACCACAACCCGGTTGCTGGTCACAGATATTTCTGGATCGGCAACTGCCCCACAAGCCAAGACACCGCGCGCCGCGACCATCCCGCCTCTGGCTCGACCGTCATCGATTTGGGCAAGCCCGGGCGTGTTGTGGCCCAGCGCAAAGCATGGCCTTTCAGGGTCACCTGATACGCCTGTTCAGCCGAGGACAGCGTGTCGAACATAGTGGTCAATTCGGCCAATAAGGGTGGCGCTTCAAACAGCAGGCCCAGTTCCGTGTTGATATAGGCTGACCGCAAGTCAAAGTTCAGGGACCCTACAATGCCAAGCCGCCCATCGATCACAAACACCTTGGAATGCAGAACATCGCGTTTGTGCCCGGCCAGCGCGGGTTTTGAAAACTCGAACACACCCGCCCCAGCGGCCAGCATCGGACCACGGTAATGGCGGTAAGCCCCGTGGACGGTAATCAAGTCCGTCGCTGACAATGCATTCGTGACCAGACGGACTTTTACCCCCCGCGTTGCAAGGCCTGTTAGCCGGGCAAGTCCCACTGCACCCGGCACAAAATAGGGTGTGATCAGTTGCACTTCGGTTTTCGCGGCTTCTAGAATCGAGGCAATGGCCGTTTCCATCCAAGGGGTGCTGTGCAGATCATAGGCCTTGTCGGGGGGGTCGGCCAGCAGTTGCACCTTGTCTGTCCAATACAGCCGGTCGGTCAGAAAGCTGTCGGGCGATCTTGCGGTCAACGCCTTCAAACTGAACTGGCGCGCCGTGGCGGTCTGGACATGCCGCGCCAGCCTTTTGCGAAACGCCACACGGTTCGCACGAAACGCGGGCCAAAGCGAGACAATCGGCAAGGACAGGCCCAGGTTCCAAAAGCTGTCAAACACGGCGGATACGTCGGTGACCTTTGGACCCAGCAGCATCACATCCGCATCGACCGAGATACGGTTGCCTTCATCCGCGCCAAAATAAGTGTTGCCAATGTTGCGGCCGCCGATAATCGCCAGTCGGTTGTCGGCGATCCACAGCTTGCCATGCATACGCCGGTTGAAGCGTGCCAGACCCAAAAGCATCTCGGCCATGCGGCGCAACACCTGACCGCGATTGCGGGTCGGGTTGAACAAGCGCACCTCGATCAGCGGATGCTGCGTCAGCGCCAGAAACGTGCGGTCAAACCCCTGCACATTGACATCATCCAGCAGCAAGCGGATGCGCACCCCCCGATCTGCCGCCGCGACAAGTGCATCGATCAGCAGCCATCCGGCCGTGTCGGTGCGCCAGATGTAGTACATCAGATCAAGGCTGCGCCCCGCCTGTGCCGCTGACAGCGCGCGCGCCACAAAGGCATCGGCATTGTCCAACAGCAGCATAAGCCCGCTTTGCCCCGGATGGCGTTGCTGCAGCGGCCCCAAAAGCGCATCAAGCGGTGTGTCCGTCCCCGCGCAAGGCAGCGCGGCGGATGCAGGCCCTTGCGATTTTTGCAAGAAACGCCGGTACGAGCGGTGCGCCAACCAAGAGGCGACAGTCCCAAGCGCCAATGCGCCAAAGCTCCAAGCAAGAACAATCAGCATCATGTCGGGCCTTCCTTCCCAAAGGGGCCAACGCGCAACGTTGCCTTTATCGGCAGATGATCCGAGGCACGGCGCGACAACGGGCTGTCATGTATAGCGACGTCAAACAGCTCGCCCTGTGGCGACACCATCATGCGGTCAAGCGCCAGCAGCGGGTAGCGCGACGGAAAGCTGGGGCGCGGCGGGGCAATCGTAAAGTGTTTGCCCAGGGCCTTGAACGCAGCCCCGGCCCCGCGCCATTCATTCAAATCCCCCATCAGCAGGGTCGGGCGCCCGTCCAGCCCGCTAATCTTCCCCAACAATGCCCGCGCCTGCGCTGCACGCGACCCGGGCAACAGCCCCAGATGGGCATTCACCACACGCAAAGGGTGTCCCGCGATCAGCAGATCTGTCACCAGCGCGCCGCGCGGCTCTAGTCCCGGCAAGATCAATTGATGCACCTCTTGCACCAGCGCGTTGCGAACCAGCAATAGGTTTCCATGCCAGCCATGTGCCTCACCGACACCGTCCAGTGGGACCGCGATCAGCCCCAAATCCCGGCGGATGCGGTCTAGATCCAGCAGGCCAGTTCGGGTGCCAAACCGAGTGTCGGCCTCTTGCAGGGCCAGAATATCCGCGCCGATTTCGGCGATCACTGCTGCCGTTCGCGCCAGATCGCGGCGACGGTCCGTGCCAACACCTTTGTGGATATTGTACGACGCCACAGAAAGATCACGCAGCGCGGGCATGGCTTACAGTTTGACCCTGCGCAACCGCAGGGCGTTGCTGATAACCGAGACA
>JBLIGH010000079.1:0-10623 GCA_047636855.1 Pseudorhodobacter sp. | reverse complement strand
CTGGCATCCATGCCGAAAATCGGCTCGCCAATCACACGCAAGGCGCGGGCAAATTCATCAATATCCTGGTCTGCTGGCACATAACCTGCCTCGAAATGCACCTCGGCTACCCGGCGATAATCGCGGCGGATGAAACCAAATAAAATCTCGGCATAGACACGGCGGGTGTATTCATCCAACCGCCCCATAATCCCAAAATCCATCGCGATAATATCGCCATTTTCCGCAACCTTCAGGTTCCCCTGATGCATATCGGCGTGGAAAAACCCATCACGCAGCGCATGCTGCAAAAAGAGCTGCAACACGCGCGCGCTCAGGGCTTTGCGGTCATGGCCTGCGGCATCAATCGCGGCATTGTCAGCCAAATTTATCCCTTCGGCCCAGCCCATGGTCATCATCGTGCGGCCTGAAAGGTTCCACAAAACTGCAGGCACCTGAAAGCCGGGATCGTCTTTGGTATTCGCTGCAAACTCCCCCGCTGCCGCTGATTCCAAACGCAAATCAAGCTCTCCGCGCACCACACCGTCGAAGTGCTTTACCACATCCATCGGGCGCAATCGCCGCGCCGACGGGGCCAAGGTCTCGATGACCGCAGCGGCAAAATAGAACGCATCAATGTCCTTGCGAAAGGCCCGCTCGATCCCAGGACGCAGCACTTTGACGGCCACATCCTGACCGGTTTCCAGCAGGGTTGCGCGGTGAACCTGCGCGATAGAGGCGGCGGCGACAGGTTCGGAAAACGCGGAAAACACCTGATCGACAGGAAGCCCAAGTTCAGCCGCAACAATTTGCTTTGCAATGGAAATCGGGAAAGGTGGCAGCTTGTCTTGCAGATATTTCAGCTGGTCAGCCATCTCATCGCCGACCACATCTGGCCGCGTCGAGAGGATCTGACCAAATTTGATATAGGCCGGGCCAAGCGCTGTCAGCGCACGTGTCACCGGGGGCAGACTTGCATCGCCCTTCAGCCCCAACCATTGAAACGGCAAACCCAGCACGCGCGCCAAAAACCGCAGCCGTGGCGGCACTTCCATCGCTTCCAGCACGACCCCAATCGCGCCGGTTCGCTCAAACGTCGCGAGCGTCCTGACCAGTCGGATAATATTATGGGGGCCACGCACTTAAAGCTTCCAACCCGAATGAAGCGCCGCAACACCCATTGTCAGGTTGCGGTATTTCACTTGGCCAAACCCTGCCGCTGAAATCATCGCGGCAAATGTCTCTTGATCCGGAAACTTCCGAATACTTTCAACGAGGTATTGATAGCTATCACGGTCATTCGCGATCAGTTTTCCCATCGTGGGAATCACGTTGAACGAGTAAAGATCATACGCTTTTTGCATCGCCGCATTGGGCAGTTGACTGAATTCCAGCACCATCAGCCGCCCACCGGGGCGCAGCACGCGGTAGGCCTCGGCCAAGGCTTCGGACACGCGCGTAACATTCCGAATGCCAAAGGAAATCGTGTAAACATCAAAGCTGTTATCAGCGAAAGGCAATGCCATAGCATCCCCCACAACCCAATCAAGCCCCTCGGCCATTCGGCCCGCTTCGGCGCGTTGCCGCCCTTCGACCAACATGCCCTCGGTCATATCGCAAACCGTCGCATGCGCCCCCGGCGCGCGTTTGAGAAACCGAAAAGCAACATCGCCCGTGCCTCCGGCCACATCCAACAGCTTTTGCCCCGGACGCGGTGCCAGCCAATCCATCATCGCATCTTTCCATATGCGGTGGATGCCGACCGACATCACATCATTCATCACGTCGTATTTGCTGGCCACCCGCGTGAAAACACCGTGCACCATCCCGGCCTTCGCGCCTTCGTCCACGGTTTGAAATCCGAAATGGGTGGTTTTGTCGCTGCCGTCATTCATCACAGATACACCTCAGATTTATTTCCAATGGGATATACTGAAAAGCCGAAATAGGGAAACCACATAGTGCCGCAGCCCAGCATAAAGACCCCTTCTCGCCGCACGCCCCTCAAAGACCTGCGCGCGAAATCCCTTGTGACCAACGCCCCATAGCTTAGTTTCACCGACGACACCTTACACAGAAAGACGGCCCGCAATGCCAGAGTTACCCGAAGTTGAAACCGTCCGGCGCGGGTTGGAACCTGTGATGACGGGGCAGATCATCACAAACGCTGCGGTGAATCGCCCCGATCTGCGCTGGCCCTTTCCGCCGCATATGGCCGAGCGGCTGACTGGGGCACGGGTGCTGGGTCTTCGGCGGCGCTCTAAGTATATTTTGGCCGATTTGGACCGGGGCGAGAGTTTGCTGATCCACCTTGGCATGTCAGGGCGTATGCTGATTTCCGGCGCACAAACAGGCGTATTCCATTATGCGCACCCCGCGCCTGCGAAACATGACCACGTCGTGCTGGATCTGGAAAACGGCGCGCGTATCACCTTCAACGATGCCCGCCGCTTTGGCGCGATGGACTTGTTGGACACCGCCACCGGCGATGCCCATCCGCTTTTGGCGTCGCTTGGGCCAGAACCATTTGGCAATGTTTTCAACGAGACTTATCTGGCGGCCCGGTTGAAAAACCGCGCGACGCCGATCAAATCGGCACTGCTAGATCAGCGAATCGTTGCTGGTTTGGGCAATATCTATGTCTGCGAAGTATTGTTTCGGGCAGGGATTCTGCCCAATAGACAGGCAGGTGACCTGACGGAAGCAGAGGCCACTGGCCTCGTGCCTTTGATCCGCGAGGTGCTGTCAGAGGCGATTGATGCCGGCGGTTCTTCGTTGCGCGATTACCGCCAAGCCGATGGTGAGTTAGGCTATTTTCAGCATAATTTCCATACATATGGCCGCGAAGGCAAACCCTGCACGACCCCCGGCTGCACGGCCCAAATAGACCGCATTGTGCAAGCAGGACGATCTTCCTTCTTCTGCCCCCAATGTCAGAGATGACTTGATCCTCAGCGCGGGACTGCTACAGAGTCGCGCTCAGACCAAAGCTTAAGGAACCGTAGATGGCCTATGAAACGCTGATTGTCGAAATCGAGGACTATATCGCGCTGATCCGCCTCAACCGACCCGAGGCCCTTAACGCTCTTAATACCAAGCTCTTGTCGGAACTGACGACGGCGCTGGCCGCCGCTGATGAAAATGACAAGGTGCGCTGCATCATCATCACCGGTTCGGAAAAAGCCTTCGCCGCCGGCGCTGACATCAAGGAAATGGCCGAACAAAGCTTCACCGATGTTTATCGCAACGATTTGTTTGCCGCCGAAGCCGAAGCTTTCCAACGCATCCGCAAACCGATCATCGCCGCGGTGGCTGGCTATGCTTTGGGCGGCGGGTGTGAATTGGCGATGATGTGTGACTTTATCATTGCGGCGGATAATGCGAAATTTGGCCAGCCCGAAATCAATCTTGGCGTCATTGCCGGACTTGGCGGCAGCCAGCGGTTAACGCGCTTTGTCGGCAAATCGAAATCCATGGATATGCACCTGACGGGCCGTAATATGGATGCCGCAGAAGCAGAGCGTTGTGGCCTCGTGTCGCGCGTTGTCCCGGTTAAGACGCTGATTGAAGAAGCCAAAAAATCGGCGACCAAAATCGCTGAGAAATCGCAAATCACGGCAATGGCCGCAAAAGAGGCCATCAATCGTTCCTATGAAACAACGCTGCGCGAAGGGCTTTTGTTCGAGCGCCGCCTGTTTCAATCGCTGTTTGCAACTGAGGATCAAAAAGAGGGCATGGCCGCATTTTTGGAAAAACGCAGCCCTCAATTCCGCGATCGGTGAACGTTTGACCATCTCAGCCCGCTGATTTGGCTTTTTTCTATTCCCTTCCCTGCTGCATTGGTTTACATGCGGCGACTGAAATGCGTGTGGGCCCGCTTAGGCAAGAATCAACTTCGCTATTATGGGCGGGGGTCTTGGGTCTGTTGCATCAACCGAAATACAACCGATCCAGACGATAGGAATTCTAGCACATGGCCAATACGTCCCAGTCAAAAAAGCGCTCACGTCAAGCCGACGCGCGCTTTGACATTAACAAAGCCCGCCGTTCGCGCATCCGCACGTTTATTCGTCGCGTTGAAGAAGCCATCGCTTCCGGTGATCAGGCTGTGGCGACTGAAGCCCTTCGCGCTGCCCAGCCAGAAATGGCCCGCGGCGTTACCAAGGGCGTCCTGCACAAAAACACTGTTGCCCGCAAAATGTCGCGCCTTTCGTCGCGCGTCAAAGCGCTGGAAACTGCAACAGCCTGATTTCCAACCTTCTTTCTGACATTCCGAAGGGCGCATCTTAGATGCGCCCTTTTTGCTTATGTGCCTGTGCAACAGGCAACGTTGCCCATTTGCACAGGCATACCAGATTCGGGTCGATCAATTCTGTGTCAACAGAGAAGATCTGTTGCTCTGCCCCCGTCCACATGAGTACCTTCATAAGGCGATTCACTTCGTCCTGGGGGACATGGCGTGACCGCGTTTCGACATTTGGAGGCTGATTTGCCCCGCTTTGGCGGCAGTCTTTTCTTGTTGGACGTGATCATCGGAAAGGTGTGGTCGGTGGCAACACCGCACATGTAACCGAAACGATATATTGCAGCGCAGATCCTTCTGCGGTGCTTGGTATTTTTTGTTGTGTATTTTGGCTTGCAACCGGCAAGTTGAAACAAGGGCCTGTGTAATCTCGGTGTGGCGTTCGGGCAGTCCGGCGCTGGGGAAAAGCGGAAACAGGTTGAGAGCATGACGAACGACACTTGGGTGGAACTACGTGAAGACTTGCGCAAACAAGTCGGCAAAGATAATTACACCACCTGGATCGAACCCCTTTTTCTGTCGAGCTTTTCTGACGGGGTGGCCCTCTTCGCTGTTCCCACAAGCTTTTTTGGGAATTGGGTGTCGCGCAATTTCTCGGACAATATCAAGCAGCAGCTTCAGCGCTCGGGCGCTCGGGTAGACCGTGTCGAATTTGTACTCGACAAAACCACCCGTCCTGCCCCGACTGTGAAACGTGCCGAGGCCAGCGATGCCAAAGCGACACCGCGCGCACGTACAGAGGATGACGTGCCCGGCGCACCGCTGGATGCGCGGTTCACCTTTGAAAGCTTCGTGGTCGGGAAACCGAACGAATTGGCCCATGCCGCTGCACGCCGTGTGGCCGAAGGTGGCCCTGTTACGTTCAACCCATTGTTTTTATACGGCGGCGTGGGCCTAGGCAAAACGCATTTGATGCATGCCATCGCGCATGAGCTGCAAACGCGCCAACCCAACCTACGTGTGCTGTATCTTTCGGCAGAACAGTTCATGTACCGGTTTGTGCAGGCATTACGCGAACGTCAGATCATGGATTTCAAAGAGCTGTTCCGCTCGGTTGATGTGCTGATGGTCGACGATGTTCAGTTCATCGCAGGCAAAGACAGCACTCAGGAAGAGTTTTTCCACACCTTCAACGCGCTGGTCGACCAGAACAAGCAGATCGTGATTTCGGCCGATCGCGCGCCCGGCGAGATAAAGGGCCTGGAAGATCGCATCAAATCGCGCTTGCAATGCGGCCTTGTGGTGGACCTACACCCAACCGATTACGAGCTTCGCCTCGGCATCATGCAGCAAAAGGCCGAATTCTATCACACGCAGTACCGCGATTTGGTGATCGCGCCGGGCGTGTTGGAATTCCTTGCCCATCGCATTTCAACCAATGTCCGCGTGCTGGAAGGAGCCTTGACCCGTCTTTTCGCCTTCGCCAGCCTCGTGGGCCGCGAGATCAGCCTTGATCTGACACAAGATTGCCTAGCCGATATTTTGCGGGCCTCGGATCGCAAAATTACAATCGAGGAAATTCAGCGCAAAGTGGCAGAGCATTACAACATTCGCCTGTCCGATATGATTGGCCCCAAGCGCGTGCGCACCATTGCGCGGCCACGTCAAATCGCCATGTATCTGGCCAAGCAATTGACCAGCCGCAGCCTGCCTGAAATTGGCCGCCGCTTTGGCGGGCGTGACCACACCACAATCATGCACGGCGTGCGCAAGGTCGAAGAATTGATGACATCGGACAGTCAGCTTTCGGATGATCTGCAAATGCTCAAACGGTTGCTGCAAGCCTAAACTTGTGATTCGGGCGGCAAGATTAATTGCGCGTCACGGTGTAACACGAAGCGATGGATAGCCTAAACGGGCTGTACAGCTACCATACAGACGCAAACGCACGATTTTTTGTCACGAAAGAAACGTTCTCATGGGCTGGAAAGAGGCGCTTTCGTTTTGCGACTTGCGCGGCAAGAAACCTCGGCTTAACCCTTGTGAAACGCCGGGAAACCGCTAACTTCGACCTCCCTACTGGGGAGTGTCGGCCAAAAGACGGGCAAAGGGACGAAATATGAAGATCAGCATCGAACGCGGCGCATTGCTTAAAGCTGTTAGCCAGGCGCAATCGGTCGTCGAACGCCGCAATACCATCCCGATTTTGGCCAATGTGCTGATCGAGGCAGAAGGGGATACTGTCTCGTTCCGTGCCACAGATCTGGATATCGAAGTGGTGGACCGCGCAAGTGCCGTGGTAGAGCGCCCCGGTGCAACAACCGTCTCTGCGGTTATGCTGCACGAGATTGTGCGCAAACTGCCCGATGGCGCGTTGATTTCGCTGTCTGAGGATGCGGCCTCGGGTCGGTTGACGGTGGCCGCGGGTCGGTCAAACTTCAACCTTGCGACCTTGCCGAAAGAAGACTTCCCGGTCATGGCGAGTTCGGAATATTCCTCGAATTTTTCGGCACCTGCAATACAGTTGCGCCGTTTGTTCGACAAATCGAAATTTGCCATCTCGACGGAAGAGACGCGCTATTACCTGAACGGCGTCTATATGCATGTGGCCACGGGTGATAATGGCCCGGCCTTGCGCTGCGTAGCGACCGACGGTCACCGTCTGGCCCGGATCGATGCGCCCTTGCCAGATGGCGCGCAGGGTATGCCGGGTGTGATTGTGCCGCGCAAAACCGTGAACGAATTGCGCAAGCTGTTGGATGATGATGAGGCGATGATTGCCGTTTCGGTTTCAGAAACCAAAGTGCGCTTTGCGACACCGCTGATTTCTTTGACCTCTAAAGTGATTGACGGCACGTTCCCGGATTACACACGCGTTATTCCCGTGGGCAACACCCGACGTCTGGAGGTGGATGCCAGTGAGTTTGCAAAGGCGGTAGACCGTGTGGCCACAGTCTCGTCCGAGCGGTCGCGTGCGGTGAAACTAAGCCTTGATGAGGACAGGTTGGTCTTGTCGGTCAATGCACCGGATTCGGGGGCTGCCGAAGAAGAGCTGGCGGTGGCCTATGCCGATGAACGGTTGGAAATTGGATTTAATGCCAAATACTTGCTTGAGATTGCCTCGCAGGTCGATCGTGAGAATGCGGTGTTCTTGTTCAACTCTTCAGGGGATCCGACTTTGATGCGCGAAGGCAATGATACCTCTGCGATCTATGTCGTGATGCCGATGCGCGTTTAACGGCGCTTTGGGCGGCCTCCACAAGCCGGGGGGCCAGCCCCCCGGACCCCCCGGGATATTTGCAAACAGATGAAAGGGTGAGATGGCTGGTCTGGCGGTCACCGATCTGGCGCTTTCGCATTTTCGCAGTCATCGCACGGCGCGGTTGCGTTTTGATGGCCGCCCGGTCGCGTTGATCGGGTCCAATGGCGCAGGCAAAACCAATTTACTGGAAGCGATCTCTTTGCTGTCACCGGGGCGGGGATTGCGCCGGGCGGCGGTCGACGATTTTGCACGCAAGCCTGAAGCTTTGGGGTGGAAAATCAAGGCAGACGTTCGAGGATTTGCCGCAGGGCATGAGGTGGAAACCTGGGCCGAAGCGGGTCAGGCCCGGCAGGTGCGGATCGACGGGAAGGCCACGGCCCAGACAGGCTTGGCGCGGATTTTGCGCATGCTTTGGCTGGTGCCATCGATGGACCGACTTTGGATTGAGTCCACTGAAGGGCGCCGCGGCTTTCTGGACCGCATGGTGCTTAGTTTTGAGCCGGATCATGCCGATGCTGTCTTGTCGTACGAAAAAGCAATGCGCGAGCGGAATCGGTTGCTAAAGGAACAGGTGACGGATGCGCATTGGTATCGGGCGCTGGAAGAGCAAATGGTGGCCGCAGCATCTCGGGTCGATATCAACCGGACACAGGCTGTGGCGCGCCTTGGTGCCGCACAGGCAGGCGTGGAAACCGCATTCCCGCAAGCGGATTTAACGCTGACCAACCCAGAGCCTTTTGAGGATCTTGCTACGGCTTTGGCGCAAGGACGGCGGCGTGATATGGCCGCTGGCCGCACCTTGGTCGGGCCACATCGCGCCGATCTTGGTGCCGTTTATGCCGCCAAGGGCGTTCGTGCCAGCCAATGCTCGACCGGAGAGCAAAAAGCGCTGCTGATCAGCCTGATCCTCGCCAATGCCCGTGCTTTGGCGGATGATCTGGGTTTTGCACCGGTATTGCTGCTGGACGAGGTTGCAGCCCATCTGGACGCCACCCGTCGCGCGGCCTTGTATGACGAGATCAACGCCTTGGGCGCGCAAGCGGTGATGACAGGAACCGAGGCCAGCTTGTTTGACAGTCTGGGTCTGCGCGCGCAATGTTTTGAGATCACAGAGGCAAACGGCCTGTCCCAGATCACCGAAACTGCATTATGACCCCACAACGCGTAACCTTAATCACCCTAGGTGTTGCCGGTCTTGTGGCCGCGCGCGCATTTTACGCGCCGCTTGGTTGGCAAGAGCATGCCTAAAGTCAGGCGACCATCGCCTTTTTTCAAATCGACGGCGCCGTGCTGGGCCTTTTCCCAGTGGCCGAGCTTGCCAAGGATCAGGGGCGGACCGGGGCCGTGCTGGGCAAGGGTGCTGTGGCTTTGGCCCAAAATTTTGCGACTGAAGCCGAGGTCGACGCGGCCTATGCTGCGGCCTTAGCTGCGGGCGGAGTCGCGCTAAAGGCCCCGGAAAAGGTGTTTTGGGGCGGGTATTCCGGCTATTGGGCCGATCTTGATGGCCATGTGTGGGAGGTTGCGATGAACCCGTTCTGGCAACTTGCTGTCGATGGCAGCCTCACCTTGCCCGGCTGAAATGACGGGTTTCGCCCTCGGAATTGCAGATTTGCACCGCAGTGGTGATCTGGGTAACTTAAAGCGTTTAAAACCACTAAATCTTGTGCCAAAGGCGTGACATTCCTTGCTGAAACGCCTATAAATTGGGCCTGAATTCAAGGAAAGACCGCATGGCCGAAGACGAAAAGATGACCGCAGAATATGGCGCTGATTCTATCAAAGTTCTCAAAGGGTTAGAGGCAGTCCGTAAGCGTCCTGGCATGTATATCGGTGACACCGATGATGGCTCGGGCCTGCATCACATGGTTTACGAGGTTGTCGACAATGGGATCGACGAAGCTTTGGCTGGCCACGCGACGGCGGTGACGGTCAAAATTCATTCCGACAGCTCGGTTTCCGTGCGTGATAACGGGCGCGGAATTCCGGTCGGCATTCACACCGAAGAGGGCGTTTCTGCGGCCGAGGTCATTATGACCCAGCTGCATGCAGGCGGCAAATTCAACAACACGGATGACAGCGGCAACGCCTATAAAGTGTCGGGTGGTTTGCACGGCGTCGGCGTCTCGGTCGTCAATGCGTTGTCGGAGTGGCTGGAACTGCGGGTCTGGCGCAACGACACCGAATACTTCGCGCGGTTTGAGCATGGCGATTGCACCGTCCATGTGCATGAGGTTGGGCCTGCGCCTGGCGAACGTGGCACCGAAGTGCGCTTCTTTGCCTCGTCGAAACTGACCAGCCCGACAGGCACGTTTTCCGACTTGGAATTCAGTTTCAAAACACTGGAAAACCGGTTGCGCGAATTGGCCTTCCTGAATTCAGGCGTGCGGATCATCCTGATTGACGAACGCCCTGTTGAGGCGCTGCAAAGCGAGCTTTTCTATGAAGGTGGCGTGCGCGAATATGTAAGATATCTTGATCGTTCAAAATCTTCGATCATGACGGACCCAATCTATATCGTCGGCGATAAAGGCGGCATCGGGGTTGAAGTCGCAATGTGGTGGAACGACAGCTACCACGAGAACGTGCTGCCCTTTACCAACAACATCCCGCAGCGCGATGGCGGCACGCATCTGGCGGGCTTGCGGGGCGCGCTGACGCGAACCATCAATAGCTACGCGCAATCCTCGGGCATCGCGAAGCGGGAAAAGATCGATTTCACCGGCGATGACGCGCGCGAGGGGCTGACTTGCGTTTTGTCGGTCAAAGTGCCGGACCCGAAATTCTCGAGCCAGACCAAAGACAAGCTGGTCTCGTCCGAAGTGCGGGCCGCTGTTGAAAGTATGGTCAATGAAAAGCTGGCTGAATGGTTTGAGGAAAACCCATCCATTGCCAAAGTCATCGTCGGTAAGATCATCGAGGCTGCATTGGCCCGTGAAGCGGCGCGCAAAGCCCGCGACCTGACGCGTCGCAAAACGGCTTTGGATATCTCGAACCTGCCCGGAAAACTGGCCGATTGTCAGGAAAAGGACGCCTCGAAAGCCGAGATTTTCCTAGTCGAGGGGGATTCCGCTGGTGGCTCTGCCAAACAGGGGCGCAGCCGATCCAATCAGGCTGTCCTGCCTTTGCGCGGGAAAATCCT
>JBLIGH010000078.1:0-10626 GCA_047636855.1 Pseudorhodobacter sp. | reverse complement strand
ACCGTTGTTTGAAGCGCCGCCACGCCCCGGGTCTATTCCACAAAGGCGACGGGCTTTTCCCATTGGATAAGCACGGTACACCCCTCTTCGGACCAGACGCTGTGAACCGAACCCGCTGGGTTGAAAACCACGGAACCCGCGAAATACCGCCCATTCTCGTCGCTTTGACTGCCCTCCAGCACTTGGATCGTCTCTAGCCCCATATGCAGATGCCGAGGCACCGATGCGCCTTTGGCATAGCGCAGCAAGGCCACATCGGGGCCACCCTGCCACAAATGGCAGATTTCCACGCCTTCGCGAAACGGCTCGAACGGCATTGCTTTCCATGCTTCGGGCAGCAGCCTGTTGAAAACCCTGATATCAGCCATTTAGGCCCCCCAAAACCATGTCGGCGGGGGTTGCCCAGCCCACAATTCCACCTTGAGCCGTGATCATCTTGATCGCAGCGGCTTTGAATTCGGGAAAATAGCTTTCGGTGGCATCCGTCGCCAAAAGGCAATCATAGCCGCGATCATTGGCCTCGCGCATCGTGGATTGCACGCAAACTTCGGTTGTGACACCGGCAAAAACCAACTGCTTGATGCCGCGCGTTTGCAAAATCTCGCCAAGCGCCGTGGCGTAGAATGCACCCTTGCCCGGCTTGTCGATCACAATTTCGCCCGGCAGAGGGGCGAGTTGCGGGATAATATCCGCCCCCGGCGCGCCCGCGATCAAGATGCGCCCCATCGGACCTTCATCGCCAATCCGCAAGGACGGTGCGCCGCGCGACCGTTTGGCAGGCGGGCAATCGGACAGGTCTGGGCGATGGCATTCGCGGGTGTGAACGATCGGCAAACCTGCGACGCGAAAACCGTCGAGCAGCCGGCGCACCGTCGGCACGATCGCGGCCAATAACGACACATCATTGCCTAGGGACGCACCAAACCCACCCGGCTCAACAAAGTCGCGCTGCATATCGATGACGATCAACGCGATTTGCGATGGCTCAAAGGCAAACGCGAAAGGCTCGGCTACAATCATTCCCATCAGCCATGCCCTGCCATATGTTGCCCTATCTCTGCAGTATTAGCGGTGCTGATCGGGGTTTCAAAGGTCACTTTCCCTTCGGACATCACCAAAATGCGGTCGGAAAGTTCCATGATTTCATCAAGATCTTCGCTGATCAGCAAGATCGCCGTGCCATTATTGCGTGCCTCAACCAGACGGTCGCGAATGGCCGAGACAGCCGCAAAATCGAGGCCGAAACAAGGGTTCGAGACGATCAACGCGCGAACCTCGCCCGACAACTCGCGCCCCAAAACGGCGCGCTGCACATTGCCGCCCGATAAGGCCGAAATGCGCGCTGCGGCCGAGGTTGTCTTGACATTGAAACTTTCGATCAGCTGATCCGCGTTGCGCGCAATGGCCCGGTTGTCTTTCCAAAACGCGGTTTTGCCATCGCGCCCCTCGTCAAAGGTTCGAAAGGCCAAATTTTCAGCAACGCTCATGCGTGGGGCGCAGGCGTTTTGTAAAGGCTCTTCTGGCAAAAATCGCAGATGATGCTTGCGGGCTTCGGCGCGGGTGGCGGTGTAAATCTGGCCATTCACGGTGATCTCGCCACCCGTCATGCGCCGCTGCCCAGTCAAAATCTCCATCAGCTCCATCTGGCCATTGCCCGAAATCCCCGCGATGCCCAGAATTTCACCCGTGTTCAGCGTGACCTCGTCAATTTCGATGGTTTTCAAACCGGTGCGGTCCTGCGCTTTGATACCTTTGAGGCACAGAACCGGCGTTTTAGGCGTCTCGCGGCGGATGCGCTGGCTTAGGGTGGGGGCCTCGCCCATCATGGCTTGGCTCATCTGATCGATGCTCATCTCGCTGACTTTGCCGCCGCCGACATAACGGCCCCGGCGCAAGATCGAGACCTCGTCGGCAAAGGCCGTAACCTCGCGGAATTTGTGGGTGATCATCAAAACCGTGATCTCGCCTGCCGTGGTCAGGCCCCGCACATGGGTCAGAACTTCATCCGCCTCAGAGGGCGTCAATACCGAGGTCGGCTCGTCCAGAATCAAAAACCGATTGCCAAGATAAAGCTGTTTGAGGATTTCCAGCTTTTGCTTTTCGCCTGCGGCCAAGCGGCTGACGGGCTGGTCTAGCGGCACCGAAAACGGCATCTTGGCCATGAAGGCATCCAGCCTGCGGCTTTCTTGCCGCCAGTCGATAATCGCGGGCGTATCAGCACGGCTGATCACCAAGTTTTCCGCCGCGGTCAAAGAAGGCACAAGGGTGAAATGCTGATAAACCATCCCCAGATTGAGGGTCTGCGCCATTTTCGGATCCGACATCCGCGCCTCGCGCGCGTCAACCAGCAACTCGCCCGATGTGGCATGGTAAAAGCCCATGATGCATTTGACCAAGGTGGATTTACCGGCGCCATTCTCGCCCAATAACGCGTGAAAAGTTCCGGCGCGAATGTTGATCGAGACATCATCAAGCGCTTTGAACGCACCAAATTGCATCGTCATATGCAATGCCTCGACGCTGATTGCACCTTTTTTTGCGGCCTTACCTTCGGTCATGCGGGCAATCCGGCAATCAGGCTGGCGCTATCGGTGACAGCCCCAAACACGCCGCCTTGCATCGTCACCATCTTGATCGCCGCCGCATGGTTGCCGGTGTCAGTCGCCCCGCAGCAATCCTCGACGATCACACATTCAAAGCCACGGTCATTCGCCTCGCGCATCGTGGTCGAGACGCAGACATCGGTGGTAATACCGGTCAAGATCAGGTTTTCAATGCCCTTGGTGCGCAGGATCAATTCAAGATCGGTGGCGCAGAAACTGCCTTTGCCGGGCTTGTCAATGATGACCTCGCCGGGCAGCGGATACAGCTCGGGTATGACATCCCAGCCCGCTTCGCCCCGGATCAAAATCTTGCCGCAGGGACCAGGGTCGCCAATGCCCGCCCCGATCTGTCGGCTGCGCCAGCGCTTGTTGGGCGGCAAATCGGCCAAATCGGGGCGATGGCCTTCGCGCGTATGGATGATGAAATAGCCTTTGGCCCGCATCTGCGCCATCAACGCCTTAATCGGTGCAATCGGCGCTTGGGTCAGCGACAGATCATACCCCATATGATCGACATAGCCGCCTTTGCCACAAAAATCGGTCTGCATATCAATCACGATCAGCGCGGTATTTTCGGGCCGCAAATCGCCATTATAAGGCCAAGCATAAGGCCTGCTTTGGATCGTGGTCATCGCACCGGGTCCTTTTCGCCAAAGTTCCGCGTGGGGGCTGGAAAGCCAAAGCCGGTGCCATCCGTGGTCTTCACGCTGTCCTCCCAAGGCAGGCGGTACTGGCCCGCTGCGAGGTCGGTCATATAGGTATACGGGCAGTCCTGCGCGCCGCCTTTGACCGCGACATAGCCGCGATGGCCGAATTGATAGGGGTTGTTTTCAACGCCCCAACCGGCACGTGCCTCACGCACCAAATCGGGGCGCACTTCGGCGGTGATAATCTCGTCCACGCGCCCGGCCAGGCCATGCGCAATCACCGTGCCGTCAAAGTTAACAATCATCGCCTCGCCCATACTGTCAAAGCTGCCGTCAGAGCCGCACATGCAGACATTCGCCGTGACCATCAGATTGCAAAAGCTGTTGGCTTGGTTGGTGAACCGCCAGGATTGCCGGATCGGCGCGGTATAGCCAGCCGTCCGGATCATGATTTCAGCGCCTTTATAAGCCGCCTCATGCGCCATTTCGGGGAACATACCGTCATGGCAGATGATCAACCCAAGTTTCGCCCCCTTTGGCCCGGTGCACACCGGAATGCCGATATCGCCCGGCTCCCACGGCTCTACCGGGACCCAAGGGTGCATTTTGCGGTAGTAAAGCTGCACCGCGCCGTGGTCGTCGATGATCAGGCCGCTGTTATAGGGATAACCGCCGGGGTTCAGCTCCATGATCGAGAAACAGCCCCAGATCGCATTATCGATGCAAGCCTGTTTCAGGGCTGCAACTTCGGGGCCGTCCACCGTGCACATGATCTCGGGGTTGGTGTCCATCGACAAGCCGTGCAGCATGTATTCGGGGAAAACCACCAGATCCATCGTGCCCAGATTGCGGCGCGCCTTTGCGACCAATTCGACAACACGCGCGGTCTGCGCCGTCAGGTCGGCTTTCGTTTTGACCACCGGCAATTGCAATTGCACCAGCCCAATCACCACGCCGTTTTCCGATTTGTTCAAACCGCCAAAGCCATTCATGAATTTTGTTCCTTACTTTGTCAGGCTCAGTTCCAAAGGCGCACCTTGCAGGGCGCGGTCGGGTGAGGAGGTGAGGATCAGCAGGCCCAGTGTCAAAACGTAAGGCGCTGCAAAGAATAGGTAATAGCCTTCGGATACGCCGACCGATTGCAGCGCAGGCCCCAAGGCCCCAGCCCCGCCAAACAGCAAGGCCGCCCAGAAACAGTTGATCGGGTTCCAGCGCGCGAAAATCACCAGGGCAATGGCCATAAGGCCCTGCCCCGACGACACGCCCTCGGTCCAACTGCCGGGGTAGTAAAGCGACAGATAAGCCCCGCCGACCCCCGCCAAAGCACCGCCCGCAGCTGTGGCCAGCAAGCGCACGTAATCGGGATTTAGGCCCATGGCGCGCGCGGCATCGGTGCTGTCCCCGACCACACGCACGATCAAACCGATGCGGGTAGAGCGAAACATCCAAGCCATCGCGACCGCCAAAAACCCACCTGCGATGAACAAGACATTGACCTGTAGCGCTGCCTGAACTTGCGGGATATCGGACCACCAACCAAGGTTGAATGCTGGCAAGTCAGGGGCCTGAGGCTGGATATAAGGTTTGCCAAAAAAGAAGGCGAGGCCCATGCCGAACAGCATCATCGCAATTCCGACCGCGATGTCATTCACGCCTTTGAATTTGCAAATCCAACCATGCAGCAGCCCAAACAGCGCACCGCAAAACGCCGCCGCCAAAACGCCGATGAAGGGTGATCCGGTCTCGAAGGCGATGGCATAACCGCTCATCGCACCGAAAACCAAGGTCCCTTCCAGTCCAAGATTAATCCGACCCGACCGCTCGGTCAGGCATTCGCCAAGCGAGACAAAGATGAAAGGCGTCGAGACTCGAATAGCCCCGCCCAAAATGGCAAGGGGAACGCCCCAAAGGCCGATATCAACAGGCTCCATCAGCGTTTATCCCAAAATTCAGGTGAAAAGAGGCGCAAGCGACCGTAAAGCGCCTCGCTGAGCAAGATGATCACGAAAACCATGCCCTCGAACACCAGGATGGTGGCGTCGGGCAAATCCATGCGGCGTTGGACAAGTCCGCTAGAGGCCTCGAACCCACCAAACAGAACCGCAACAGGCAAAATGGCCAGCGGATTGTGCCGCGCCAGAAAGGCGACCAAAATCCCGGTATAGCCGTAGCCCGCAATCAACGAGGCATTGGCAGAGCCATGCACCGCCGCCACCTCAAAATACCCCGCGAGGCCGGCAAAAGCCCCACCAAGTGCGGTAAATCCGATCACCAACCGGTTGACTGGCAGCCCCTGCACCTGTGCGGCCCGGATATTGTCGCCTGCGATCCGCGCGGCAAAGCCCAAAGTCGTACGCTCGATCAACACCCAGCAGAAAATACAGGCCACAACACCTGCCAAAACACCCCAATGCGCGGCGATAAAAGGCATGTCTTGCACCCGCAGCCCTTCGGTAAGCGGTGATGTAGATGGTTTATTAAGGCTGGCCGGATCGCGAAACGGGCCTTCGACCAAGTGGTTCATCAACGCGATGGCTATATAGGCCAGCAAAAGCGACGCGATGGTTTCATTCACACCGCGCTTGATGCGCAATGCCCCGACCATCCCGATCCAAAGCCCCCCCATCATCATGCCCGCCAGCGCCATCAGCACCATACCAATCGCAGTCGGGGCGCCCAGAACCGCAGTGCCCATCACGGCCGCTGCAAGCCCGCCCAGAACGATTGCCCCCTCGCCGCCGATAACGACAAGGCCCAAGCGTGCCGGCAGTGCCACGCAAAGGGCCGCCAACACCAAAGGGGCCACGCGCGAAAGGGTGTTTTGCCAAGAAAAGGCCGTGGAAAACCCGGCCTTCCAAACCAGCCCGTAAAATTCCACCGGCGATTTTCCCACCGCCAATAGAAACAAACTGAACGCGACCATCCCTGCCAGCAGAGCGCCGACAGGGATAAGAACCGCTTCAGCCCGAAGCATCAGAGCCCCCAAAACCTGCACGCCGGGGCGCGTTTCATCGGTGGCGGTCTGATCAAGCGCGCTCATCTTAGCTGGTAGAGCCCAGCACACCTTCAACAAGGTAATCCATGCTTTCAATAGCGACATCGGTTTCAACAAAGGACTGACCGGCGGCGGCGATTTGTTTGCCGGTATTGTCGTTTATCGGGCCTTTGATCGCGGCAAACCCACCGGCAACAATCTGGGCTTTGGTCGCTTCAAACTGTGCGCGCCCGGCATCCGAGACGGCAGGCCCAAGCGCGCTCATCTTGATGAAACCATCGGCCAGACCACCGCGCACGAAATTGTTGATCGGCTCGCCTGCCATAGTTTTGGTCACCATGTCGATATAGACGCTGGCCCAGTTCCATTCAGCGCCCGTCAGATATTTGTCGCCCGCAATCGGGCTTTGGTCGGCATGATAGCCACAAACGAAAGCCCCGCGCGAAACTGCCGTTTCGCAAACCACCTTGGGGCCGTCAACATGGCAGGTGATGACATCGCAACCCTGATCGGCCAGCGCATTCGTGGCCTCTGCCTCTTTCACCGCCAGCGACCATTCGCCCGTAAAGATGACCTGACACACAATCGTGGGATCGACCGAGCGCGCACCAAGCAAGAAAGAGTTGATATTGTTCAGGACCTGCGGGATTGGTTTGGCCGCGACAAATCCGATTTTCTTGGTTTTGGAGGCATGGCCCGCGGCAACCCCATTCAGATATTGCCCCATCCCGATATAGCCAAAATACGAACCGGCATTGGTTGGGTTGCCTTCGGACCACAGCCCGCCGCAATGCTCAAACCGAACATCGGGGTATTTCGGGGCCAGCTCAAGGATATGCGGGTTGAAATAGCCAAATGACGTTGGGAACAACAGTTGCGCGCCGTCAAAGCTGATCATGGATTCCATTGTGTTTTGAACGTCCTGGCTTTCGGGCACGTTCTCTTCTTCCAAGACCGTAACCCCGGCCATGGCTTTGACGGCGGCGGCCCCTTCCCCATGGGATTGATTGTAGCCAAAGTCATCTTTTGGCCCGACATAGATGAAGCCAACGGTAAGTTCGCTCGCAGCATGGGCGGGCCGTGCAAGGCCTCCAAGCGCCGTGGCCCCAAATGCGGCCGCGGATGCGCCCATGAAGTGACGACGATTGAGACGTAGGGAATGTGTCATAGCGTTGCTCCAACAGCTGATCGCGCACTGGCCCCTGCCAAACACGCAGTTAAATCAAGTTTGACAATAAGGTCTTTGAGCGCTGTTGACGTCTGCTATATTTTTACCAAAGCGATGCAAAAAATGCACCGCTCAACCTTAAGGCGTGGAAAGGCTGCGCATCTCGGTCAATGCCTGTGCCAAACCTTGCGCAAAACGAGCCGAGGCGACTGGCAAAGTGCGCCCGCGCTTTTGTCCCAACAGCAAGCTGCCCGCTGGCACATCGCGTGTCGAAACCGGGCGCATCACAAGACCGCTTTCGGGGCTGACATCCAACCCAATCGGAATTTGAAACGCCACCGCATTCTCGTGGCGTACATAATGGCGCATGAAGTCAAAGCTGTCGGATTCCACGATGGGATTGATTGGCCGTGTTCCCGCCGCTGCTGCCAGCTCCAGCAAGGCCCGCACGCCGTAGCGCGACGTCGGCAGAACATGCGGGTAATCAAGGCAATTGCGGAGCCGCACCTCTTTTTGTGCCGCCAGCGGATTGTCACTGCGCATCAGCACATGGATCACTTGCGGCACCGCCATCAGGACTTCAAAATCGACCAGATGCACAGGTTCAAACACCAGTGCCAGATCACTGGTAAAGGCGCCCAATTCGCGTTCCGCTTCTTGGCGGTCGCGCACCAGAACCGAGAACGTCACCCCCGGATGCACCCTGCGATACGCCGCAATCTGGGCTGGCAGAAAATAAGGAATCAGGGCTTGCGAACAGGCCACAGCAACATGGCCGCGCCTTTCGCCCGATAAATCCGCGACCTGACTTTGCACGCGCCGCATATCCGAGGCCTGAGCGCGAAAGTGCTGCAGCAACAGCTCGCCTGCGGGATTAAGCCGCACCCCGCGCGGCAGACGCTCAAAGATTTCATAGCCGAACTCCTCTTCGAAACGCTGAATGCGACGGTTAAGCGCGGAAGCCGTGATGTTCATATCGTCCGCCGCCTTGCGGATAGACCCGGCCTGCGCGACGCCTTCAATATAGATAAATGTCTGTAAGTGCTTCATCTCTGCCCTTATGGTGCAAAAAATGCATCGGTTTTGTGAATTATTAGCATTTGAATTCACGCTTGCAACATCACAGTGATGGCGGAGCGCCGTGATATCGCGGCAAAGGAGCCTGACCTATGCCTGCAATCCAGATGACGATACCCGCACTTCACGCAGCTTATGCCAGTGGCGTCACGGCCGAACACGTCGTAGCGCAGGTCTTTTCACGGATTGCCGAGGTCGGTGACCCCGCGATTTTTCTGGCTATGCCAAGCGAAGACGTGGCCAAAGCAGAGGCCCGCGCCCTTGGGGCGTTTGACCCGGCAAAACCCCTGTGGGGCGTGCCTTTCGCGGTCAAAGACAATATCGATGTGGCGGGATACCCGACCACAGCCGCCTGCCCCGCCTTTGCCTATACACCGCACAAAGATGCCTTTGTCGTCGCACAATTGCGGGCGGCGGGCGGGATATTCATTGGAAAAACCAACCTTGATCAATTCGCAACCGGGTTGGTCGGCGTGCGCACGGTCTATGGCGCGCCTCTGAATTCGATTGACCCGTCGATCGTTCCAGGCGGATCTTCTGGCGGCTCGGGTGTCGCTGTTGGGCACGGTATCGTCGCACTGGCCCTTGGCACGGATACCGCAGGGTCCGGCCGGGTGCCTGCAGCGCTTAACAATATCGTCGGGCTGAAGCCGACATTAGGGGCCCTTTCGGCCAGCGGCGTTGTCCCGGCCTGTCGGTCCATCGAGACGATCTCTATCTTTGCGCTGACGGTCAGCGATGCGCATGCGGCTTTTCAGGTGTGCAGCGTCTACGATCCTGAAGACGCCTTTGCCCGAGCGGTCGCTGTGCCCGATATTTGCGCCGCCGGGCGCGCGCCCACCATCGGTATCCCCAGCGCCAACAGCCTCAAATTTATGGGCGATGCGGTGCAAGCGGCCAGCTTTGCCAATTCGGTAGAACTTTTGCACGCTAAGGGCGCTGAAATCCGCGAGATCGATTTCGCACCCTTCTATGACGTGGCGCAGATGCTTTATGACGGGGCGTGGGTTGCCGAGCGCTACACCGTCATCGAAGATCTGCTGAAAACCAATCCAGAGGCGATTTTGTCCGTGACCCGGCAAATCATTTGCAAGGCGGAAACCTTGTCGGCGGCTGATGCATTTCGCGGCATTTACCGCCTGAAAGAGTTGGCACGCGCCGCTGAACCCGCCCTTGCGGGTGTCGATATGCTATGCGTGCCAACCATCCCGACCTTCTACTCTGTCGCCGATTTGGAGGCCGATCCGATCACGCCAAATTCGAATTTCGGCACCTATACCAACTTCGTAAACTTGCTTGATATGTGCGGCATTGCAGTGCCAACGCCGCCCCGGACCGATGGTCGCCCCGGCGGCGTTACCTTGCTGGCCAAAGCGGGCCAAGACAGCGCGATTGCAGCCGTGGCCTTGCAGCTTGAGGCCGCTGGAGACCGCACCCTTGGCGCAACAAAATGGCCCTATGTAGCGCCGCCTGTTTTGCCAAAAGCCCCAGTTACCACAATCACACTTGCCGTTTGCGGCGCTCATATGTCGGGCCTGCCGCTGAACCATCAGCTTAAAGATCGCGGCTGCACATTTCTAACCACAACCAAAACAAGCGACGCATACCGACTTTTTGCGCTTGCCGGTGGCCCGCCTTACCGCCCCGGCCTTGTGCGCACCACGCCCGGTGCGGGTGCCGAAATCGCGGTGGAACTTTGGGACATGCCATTAGCGCATGTCGGCAGCTTCCTCAAAGGCATTCCGGCGCCGCTTGGGCTTGGGACGATCACGCTGGCAACGGGGGGGGCAGTTCAAGGGTTTATCTGCGAAGCCATCGCCGCCGCAGATGCGCAAGATATCACCGAAACAGGGGATTGGCGCGCCTATATCGCGACGCGACCGACCTAAGCCGGCGTCAAAGGTTGATGGCCCCGGTGTTCAGCGCACAAAGACCGCGCCAAACGGCATCCGGTCCCTGCCAAACCAGCCCGTAAAATCAGTGGGTTGGCAGCGGCCCTTGGGTCACGCTGATCCTTTGGTTGATCAGTTGCGCCCATTTCTCGGTCTCCATAAACGCAACATCGCCCGCGTCGCGGCCTGTCCCGATTAGCACCGTGGTCTCGGCCTCGCTCATGCCCGTCGCATCGACCAGATG
>JBLIGH010000077.1:0-10647 GCA_047636855.1 Pseudorhodobacter sp. | reverse complement strand
ATTACGTGCCCAACCCGGATCGCACCGGTGCCTTGGCCAATATGGAAGACGTTCTGCATACCGCGCGGGATTTGGTGGCAGAGGGCAAAATTCGCGCGATCGGCTTGTCAAATGAAAGCGTCTGGGGCGCTGCGAATTGGCTGCGCTTGGCGGATGCCGCAGGGCTGCCGCACATGGCGACCGTCCAGAACGAGTATTCGCTACTTTGCCGTCAATTCGATACAGATTGGGCAGAGTTTGCTGCGATGGAAAACATGCCTTTGCTTGCTTTCTCGCCGTTGGCTGCAGGCCTGTTGACGGGTAAATATGCAGGCGGCGTTATCCCCGATGGCACACGCCGTTGTTTTTCGGCTGATTTGGGGGGACGGGTTTCGCCCTATGTGTTTGAGGCTGTCGCCGCCTATCTGGGCATCGCCGCACGTCACGGGTTGGACCCAAGCCAAATGGCACTCGCCTTTTGTCGCAATCGGCCGTTTCCAGTTATTCCGATCATCGGGGCTACAAACCTTCAACAATTGGCAAATAATATCGCGGCGGCCGAATTGGTTCTATCGCCAGAGGTGTTGGCAGAAATCTCGCTCGCGCATCGCGCATTCCCCGCGCCTTATTAAGGTCTGTTTGCACAAAATGATGCGGCGATACCTGCCTTTTTTTCTAAGTCTCGCGCTTGCCGCCTGCCAGAGCCTTGAAGCTGTGCCTGATACTGATGTGCTGGGCGGGACGGCATTGCGAACGTCCGAGGTGGAAGTCCAAACGTTGGACGCCTTGCCTGCGACCCCGACATTAGAGGCACCGGGTCCGGTGTCAGACACCTCCGAGCCACAAGCCCTGACGCCCCTATCCGAAAAATCGGAAGTGGCCCAAGAGCCCGTCGCACCAATCGCGCCGAAAACCCCGGTCTTTAAATCCGCAACGCAAGTGAGTTGCGAGAAAAAGGGCGGGGTCTTTGCAAATGTTGGGCGCAGCGGCACATTCTCGTGTCAGACCCGCACAAATGACAGCGGGAAAGCCTGCCAGAGCGAGAATGATTGTTCCGGCTCTTGTCTTGCTCGATCGCGGAGCTGCGCACCGCTCGACCCGCTTTTTGGCTGTAATGAAGTGCTGCAAGCAGATGGCCGCAGGGTAACCCTATGTATCGACTGATTTTGGGGCTGCTTTTGGCGGGCTGCGTCGCGGATACACCACAATCGGGGTTCAGACCCACCTCGGCGCCAATCTTTTCCAACGCGGTTTTGCAAAACCCGCGGTTGGTTGGGCGCTGGCAGCAAGTTGCGGATTTTGCTGCCGCCGGGGCCGCGGCTTGCAATTCCGGCGGGGCGGAAATTACCTCTGGGTCTGATGGTTTGCAGATCGCAGCAAGGCTGTGTCTGGCTGGACGCTCAACTTCTATTTCGGGGCCGATGCAGAACGTTGGACCGGGGCGGTTTTCAGTGCCGGGGCAGGTGCCGTGGTGGGTGCTGTGGGCCGATGATGGTTATCGCACCTTGGTGATCGGCACGCCGTCCGGGGCATTTGGCTTTATTTTGAACCGGGATGGCGCGTTACCAGCGGACCGTGCGCGGGCAGCGCGGGAAGTGTTGGATTGGAACGGCTATGATTTGGCGCGACTGCGCTAAGCCTAGTCAAGCCCCCGGGACAAGTGATACAGGGTGTCTTTGATTTGGGGTTGGAATGAACACTAAAAAGCGGTGCATGGCGGACGCGATTGTGTGGCAAGGGCTTGGCCTAAAGGGTTGCGCGTTAAACCGCTGCGGCCAATCCTGTGATCACCCTTTATGATCAAGACTTTGCCTCAGCATGCGCTGGAATGGCCGACCTTGTTGCTTCTTGTTCTGACCTATGGGGTTTGGCTGCTGGCGACATCGGTGCTTTACGGGATTTCACCCTTGCTGGGCATTGTGCTGACGGGGCTTGCGATTGCGCAACACAGCTCTTTGCAGCACGAGGCGTTGCACGGCCATCCTTTTCGCAATGCCGCCTTGAACGAAGCGATCGTCGCGCCGGCCCTTAGCCTGACCGTCCCCTACCGCAGGTTTCGCGACACCCATCTGGCGCATCACCATGACCCGGTTTTGACCGATCCTTACGATGATCCTGAAAGCTGCTACCTTGACCCAAAGGTTTGGGCGCGTTTGCCGCGTGCGGTTCAGGGGCTGCTTAGGTGGAACAACACCCTGCTGGGGCGGATCATCTTGGGGCCATTGATCGGCAATCTGCTTTGGCTGAAATCCGAGGCGGCGTTGGTGCAGGCCAATTGCGGGACTGTGCGGCGTGATTGGGCGCTGCATCTGTTGGGGTTGGTGCCGGTAATCGGCTGGCTTTGGACCGTAGAGATGGGGTTCGCAGGCTATGTGCTGGCAGCATGGATCGGGCATGGCTGCTTGAAAATCCGCACCTATCTGGAACATCGCGCGCATCAGATGTGCCGTGCGCGCACCGTCATTATCGAAGACCGGGGGCTGTTGGCGCTTTTGTTTTTGAACAATAATTTCCACGCGGTGCATCATATGCATCCGCAGGTGCCTTGGTACCGCTTGCCCGCGCTTTATGCGCGAAACCGCAAGCATTATCAGCGCCGCACCGAGGGCTATGTCTATCGCAGCTATGCCGAGGTTTTCGCCAAATACCTTTTGGTGCGAAAAGAGCCGGTGGCGCATCCGCTATATGGCAAAGCCCAAAAACCTACCTAATGGCGGCGCTCGACTTGATCCGACCTATATGGCAACAGGCGTAAATGGAAATTTGGGTTCTCGTCACAATTTTTGCAGCAGCGGTGCAAACGCTGCGCTTCATGTTGCAAAAACGGCTTAAGGGGCTAGGGCTTTCGACTGGTGGCGCGACGTTTTCGCGGTTTTTATTCGCGGCGCCTTTGGCGGTCAGCGGTGCGACCGTGTTGGGATTACTGCGCGGTTACGAGCTGCCGTCATTGGACCTGCTATTTTGGGCCTATGCGATTGCGGGCGGGGTGGCGCAGATCATTGCGACCTTTTGCACGGTCGCCCTTTTTTCGGAACGCAGCTTTGCCGTTGGCATCGGTTTTACCAAAACCGAAACGGTGCAGGTTGCGGCGTTTTCGGCGATTTTCTTGGGCGAGGTGGTCTCGCCCATGGGGATTGCTGCGATCTTGATCGGGTTTGCGGGGGTCATTTTGCTATCGCGCCCGCCGAAGGGCTGGCTCGATGGCGGCCTGTTTAACCGCGCCACGATGCTGGGGCTGCTTGCCGGGGGCTTTTTCGGGATTTCAGCCATCGGCTACCGCGGGGCCACGATCGAGATTGCCAATGATGACGCCTTGTTCCGCGCCCTGATGGCACTGGCCTGTGCCACGGCGTTTCAGGCCAGTGCGATGGCGCTTTGGCTGCGCTGGCGCGAAAAGGGGGAATTGACGCGGGTGCTGGTGGCATGGCGCGCGGTTTTGCCGGTCGGGGTCACGGGGGTTTTAGGCTCGCTCGGTTGGTTCACCGCCTTTGCCTTGCATAACGCGGCCTATGTCCGGTCGGTCGGGCAGGTAGAGCTGATCTTTTCGATCCTTGTGTCCATGTTCTTTTTTCGCGAAGTGCCAAAGCTGCGCGAAGTCGCGGGAATGGCGCTATTGGGCTCATCGATCGTTTTGATCGTCACCGTCGCCTGATCAGGCCAGGCGCTTGAAGGTTGGGGTCATGCCCGAATTGTCAAAAAACGGAACGCCTGCGGCTTGAGGGCCGTCGCGCAAAACGCAGCCGACCTCGGCCAAAACCACTTCGGTGATGAAAGGCAGATCAAGATTGCGAACAGCGTCAAGGCCGATCCAATGTAAATGCGACAGCTCGTCCGAGGCGGCACTGAAATCATTGACGTTTCCAGCGATGTGTTCGGCAGACACCAAAAAGAAACGCGCGTCAAAGCGGCGTGCGCGGCCCGGTGGCGTGATGGCGCGAAAAATAAATTTCATGCCAGATGCAGTGGGGCAAAGCCCGCGTGCGGCAAAGCCCGACCAATCATGGTCCACATCGGCGGGCGGGTGCGCCCAATGACCTGGGTTGCCAAGCGTAAGGCCGGTTTCTTCCCAAAGCTCCCGAATTGCGGCCGCAGCAAGTGTATGGGCCGCCACATCAGAGGTTGGGTGCAATGTCAGGCGTTTGGCGCATTCCTTTGGTAAGGCCGTGGCCAAAGGCACCGATGCATCGGCCGCATCTACAGCCCCCCCCGGGAAGACATATTTTGCGGGCATGAAGGCCGCGTTAGCACCGCGTTGGCCCATCAAAACCTCTGGCCCAGAAGGTGACGAACGCCACAAAATCACCGTTGCCGCATCGCGGATCGCCGTTTTATCCATCGAATGAGGCGTCGTTGGGTTGGTTGTCATGATCGGCAGTTATGCCCGCCCACCAAAGCCATGCATCCGCTTGGCCCATTGCATCGCCACGACCATGCCTTTCAGTCGAGGCAGCAAAAACAGTGAAAGCGCTACGGTTGCAACCGACAACACCGATGCCAAAACCAAGGGGTCGGGGCGAAACGTCACAAAGGCCCATAAGATTAATGGGGCGAGCAAATGGCCCACAATCAAAATGGTCAAATAGGCGGGGCCATCATCGGCGCGCTGGTGAAACAATTCTTCGCTGCAAACCGGGCAGGTATCGCGCACCGTCAGATAACCACGCATCAAAGGACCAGAGCCACAATTTGGGCAGCGGCATCGCCATCCCCGGCGCAGAGCTTCGCCAACAGGGCGATCGTTTTCTAATCCAAGGGTTTGATCGGTCATTTTAGAACGTCCTATGTGGGGGCCGTGGCAAAATCTATTATGATGTCTCGGCACACCCATCGATGTTGAGGCTTTGTACCAAAGGTGGCGGGTAAAGTAGAGCCTCAAAGCGGTGCCGCGTCCCGATGTCGCAAAAAATCAAAATAGGCTGCGACGGAAAGCCAAAGCTACCGCGTTTGTATTGGTATGAAGACGGGCAGACAGGCTGCCTTAAAACCAAAGGAAACAAGACATGAAAACGAAACTTGCTTTGAGCGCTTTGACCCTTGCTGCTGTTGTTGCTGCAAGCCTTTCAACTGCCAGCTACGCCCAATCCGAAAGGGGTGGCGATCACCGTCCGCCAGCTTTCAACTTCGAGGAAATGGACGCTGATAGCGATGGCTCGATCACCAAGGATGAAATCGCGGCCTTCCACGCGGCACGCGTTGCCGAGATTGACGCGAATGGCGATGGCAACATCACCGTAGAAGAATTGACGGCGATGCACGACAAGCGCGCTGAAGAGCGTGCGGCGCGTCGGGCCGCTGGGATGATTGAGCGGCTGGATGCGGATAAAGACGGCACGCTGACCGTCGCTGAAATGAGCACGGTTGGGGATCGGGGCGACAAAATGTTTGACCGTGCCGATACCGATAATGACGGTGCAATCTCAAAAGCCGAGGCGGATGCCGTGAAAGAAAAGATGATGAAGCGTGGCGGTAAACGTCACGGCGATGACAACTAAGCCACTGTAACCACGAAGCGCCTGCCTTTTTTCTATTGGCAGGCGCGGGAATTACCGAGATGATTGCAACGCATCGATCTACCGGATACTGCCAATAGGATGGTTATGGCCCTGGACCAACAGTCCGATATTCCCGATGAAACCTTGTTGGTCCTTTACGCCAATGGGGATCGTGCAGCGGCGCGGGCTTTGACGCTCCGTTTGACGCCGCGGGTGCTGGGTTATGCCTCGCGACTGTTGGGCGGCGACCGTGCCGAGGCTGAAGATGTGGCGCAAGAAGCGATGCTGCGGCTTTGGAAAATAGCGCCCGAATGGCGCCAAGGTGAGGCGAAGGTTTCAACCTGGCTTTACCGGGTGGTGACAAATCTGTGCACCGACAAATTGCGAGGGCGGCTGCGACGCCGCGCTGTTGCTTTGGAAGATGGCGCGGAAATTGCGGATTATGCGCAAAGTGTCGAGGCAAATCTGATGGACACGGATAGGATGGATGCTTTGCAAATGGCCTTGAAAGAATTGCCGGAGCGGCAGCGTCAGGCCGTGGTATTGCGCCATATCGAAGGCCTCAGCAATCCCGAGATTGCAGATGTGCTGGATATTGGTGTGGAAGCGGTTGAAAGTTTAACGGCTCGCGGAAAGCGCGCACTTGCGTCTATTCTGGCGGGGCGCAAAGCGGACCTTGGATATGGGGAAGGAGGCTGACATGAACGACAACGAACTTGACGATCTGTTTGCGACTGCACGAGCGCTGAAGGTCGAGCCTTCTACCGATTTCATGGCCCGCATTCTTCAAGATGCCGAGGCCAATCAGCCGCATTCGTTGGGTATAAATGTGCCGTCTGCGGCCCGCAAAAAGGGGCTTTGGGCGACGATGCTGGCCGCGATTGGTGGCGGGGCCGCGTTTGCGGGGCTATCGACTGCGACGATTGCAGGTCTGTGGCTTGGCTTTGTACAGCCCACGCCGTTGACAACGGTGACCGATAGTTTCTGGGCCAGCGAGACGCTGGAATCGGTCGATCTGATCCCCAGTTTTGATAACATCCTCACAGAGGGTTAAGAATGATGACTGAAACGACGCCCCTGCCAAACCCAACCCCCTCACCCAAGCTATTTCGCTGGGGCCGACTGGTATTGGTGATTTCACTGGCCCTGAACCTTGGCATATTGGGAATGGTTGCGGGGGCGGCGCTGAACGGTGCGTGGCGCGGAGGCGACCCTCGAGTGGTCCGCGATATCGGCTTTGGTCCGTTTACCAAAGCGCTTTCAGAAGAAGATCGTAAAACATTGCGTCGCGCTTTCATCGAGAAAGCCCCTGATTTGCGGGGCCGACGGCAAGCGATGCGCGATGATATGGCGAGTGTTCTGACAGCGTTGCGGTCTGACCCGTTCAGTGGGGATCAGTTAGAAGAGGCATTGGCGCAGGTTACCAAACGCTCGCGCGAGCGTCAGCAACTTGGAGAAGAGCTGTTACGGGATTTCGTCGCGGCTTTATCCATTGAAGATCGTTTGAAATTTGCGGATCGGTTGGAGATCGAGCTTACGCGTGTGCCCCAACCGGGTGAAGGTCGCCGTCCCGATAATCGCGAGCACCCACCCGAGCCATAAACCGAAGTTGAAGTGCAGCCGTGTCGCGCGGGCATCCCCAACAGATCAAATTCAGATCGGTTGCGGGCTGAAGCTTTTGGTTCGCTTGAAACGGTTGGGGTGTTTCAACCCGGTGACAATGCTAATTATGCCTTGCACCTGCCACGGTCCTGCGACTGAAACACCGCATTTACAGCAGCGCGTGCCGAGGTGGCTTTCGGCGGTCTCAATTCGGACGTTCCCGTTGCAGACCCGGAATGCATTTTTTACAGATGATCAGGCGGCACTGAGTCCGATTGTCACACGATTACGACCACAGGACTTTGCGTGCAGCAAAGCTTTGTCGGCACGTTCAATCAAATCCGTGACATGTTCTAGCTGCCAGCTGCCCGAGGGGTCTGAAATGGCAAGGCCGATTGATGCTGTCAGATGTAGTGGGTCGATTCTGTTGATTTCGAATGGCTCTGCTTCGATCGAGCGGCAAAGCCGTTCAGCGATTGGGCGTGCCATTTGAAGGTCTGCATTTGGAAGGGCGATTAAAAACTCTTCTCCGCCAATGCGCGCAAGAAGGTCATTGCCGCGCATGCAGGCTGCCATTCTATGGGCTACTTCGATCAAAACGGCATCACCGGCCGGGTGGCCAAAACGGTCGTTGACCTCTTTGAACCGATCCAAATCGACGACCATCACTGCGAAAGGTTGTTTATCTACCCGCGCATGCTGGGCGATAGCCGTCAGATGGTTCAAAGCAAAGCGGCGATTGTAAAGACCGGTGAGCGGGTCGATTAAGGCCAGACGCAAACCATCGCGGACCGAGGCCCTCATATGATCGCCCTCGCGCTTGCGATGCGTCAGGCGTTGCAGGCGCAGCCCCAACTCGCGCGGGTCGACGCCCGACACAACCATATCATTGGCACCCAAATCAAATGCAATTGCGGTGTCACTGGACCCGGCTTCGGCCTGCACGATGCAAATGGAAGCATGGTGCGTGGTATTGCGGCTGCGCAATTCAGAGATCAGGCGCAAAGAGCTGAGTTGATCGCCTTTCTCGGCTTCAATAACGAAAACATCAGGTTGTGCCGCATTTGGTTGATCTGCCAGCGCTTGTTCGCGTGACATCATTATAAGTGTGTCAGGAATATGCAGCGCCAAATCGCGCCGCCAACGCAGCGCCGTTTCAGGGCGCAGCGTGACCAATGCGATCGTACCGGGATGGGAAAACGTTGGCGGTTCTTCGGCGAACCCAAAACTGTGCAACGGTTGATCGCCCGTGTCCAACCCGGCAATCGCTTCGCGCCCGCGCAGCAGGTTGCGCATCCGTGCGAGCAAGGTTTGGTCATCCGTGGTTTTGCTAAGAAAATCATCCGCGCCAGCCTGCAACGCCCGCATTCGCTGTTCAGGGTCGCAACTGGCAGAATAGACCACAACAGGTATCGAGGCTGTCGCAGGGTCCGCGCGCAGTTTGGCCAGAACTTCTGTGCCATCCATATCGGGCAAAATCAGGTCAAGAAGGATCAGGTCTGGCTTGTTTTCACGTGCGAGGCGCAGACAGCTTTCACCGTCAGCTGCCATAAGGGGTTCATAGCAAGCCGCGCCCAGTTTGACTTTATAAACGATGCGATTGGTCGCAACATCGTCAACGATAAGGATTTTGCGCGACATTTGTAAAGGACCTGATCATACATGAAACTATAGCTTCATCTTTGACGGGATTTAGTTAAGATTTCCTTTCCAAGCGCCTCACATTCATGCGAGGCGGGCGTGATGTGAAGCCCCGGAATTGCTAAAAATGTAGGATTTTTATGGTTTATAAGCAGGATTCCGCCGAAATACTTGCCCTTCAGGTGTTGGAGTGGCTGGCGGCAGATGAAGAACTGTTCCCTGTCTTCCTTGGGGCAACAGGGGCATCTGTTAACGATTTGGCAAGCTCGGCGCAGAATTCGGCTTTCTTGGTGTCTGTTCTTGATTTCCTCTTGATGGATGACGCTTGGATTATGGCTTTTTGTGATGCGCGACATTTGCGCTACGAGGCCCCGATGCAAGCGCGCGCGGCCTTGCCGGGTGGCGAACATATTCATTGGACATAACGGGGCAGATTGCCATCGCGCAAAACTGACCCCATCGTGACCTCAAAATTCAAAAAACAGGGCGCTAGCATGATTGAAGCTATTGTTTTCGACAAGGACGGCACGCTGTTTGATTTCCGTCAAAGCTGGGGGGGCTGGTCGGCGACGCTTTTGCAAAGCCTCGCGATATCGGATGCTCATTTTCAGGACATGGCGGCCGCAATCGGATATTTCCCCAGCACACAGGATTTTGCCCCCGACAGCCCGGTCATTGCCGCCACGGCCTATGAAATTGCCGCAGCATTATCGCCGTATCTGCCCGAGTATTCGATACCAAAACTGGTTAACAGGTTGAACGAGATGGCACAGGTCGCGGTGATGAAAGAAGCCGTGCCATTGGCCGAAACATTAAGCGCCTTGCGACAGCGCGGCTTGAAGCTGGCGGTTGCAACCAATGATTTCGAAGCCCCCGCACGGGCGCATCTGGCGGCGCATGATGTTTTGGGGCAGTTCGATTTTGTTGCGGGCTGCGATTCTGGCCATGGCGCGAAACCGGCCCCTGGGATGTTGCTGGCGTTTGTTCGTCAATTTGGCCTGACGCCGTCGCGCGTGGTCATGGTTGGCGATAGCCGCCATGATCTGGATGCGGGGCGCGCGGCTGGAATGCAGACGGTCGCTGTGCTGACGGGCATTGCCGGGACGCAGGAGTTGGCACCCTATGCCGATATTGTTTTGCCCAATATTGGCGGGCTTGCGGCCTGGTTGGATGGCCAAATTTCAGCTTGATTGGCCTGCCGCGTAAAAAACGACATGTTTTGTCGCAAATCAGGCAGGCAATATTCTTGATTCTTCGCGAACACTTGGCGGTGAGATATAGGTTTTAGCGCGAGGTGCAATATGGCTGACGAGTCCGAGAAACGTCGTCGCGCGGGTGGCCGGGCAGGTCATAAAACCCGTGCGGGCACAGCCGCCGTTGACCAGATGCCTTGGCGTCAACCGATCAACCCAGATCGCCCGGTAGAGCCTTTGACGGCAGACGGCGTTGCGGCCATTCACAAAACCGCAATGCGTATTTTGTCAGAGCTGGGCATTGAATTTCTCAATCCCGAAGCCGTCGCGATTTTGAAGCAAGCGGGCTGCCGTGTGAACGGCGAGAACGTGCGCATGGACGAAGATTTCGTGATGGAGATGCTGGGCCATGCACCGGACCGATTTACCCTGACACCGCGCAATCCTGACCGATCCTTGGTAATCGGTGGTGCGTATATGGCCTTCGTGAACGTCTCTTCGCCGCCCAACGCCTGGGATATGGAGCGCGGCAAACGCTCTGGCGATTTCGAGACCTTTAAAGAGTTCATGAAGCTGACGCAGTATTTTAACTGTATTCATATCGCCGGTGGTTATCCTGTCGAGCCTGTGGATATTCACGCCTCGGTTCGGCATCTGGACTGCCTTTATGAAAAACTGACCCTGACCGATAAGGTCGTACATGCCTATAGCCTTGGCGCGGAACGGGTTGAAGATGTGAT
>JBLIGH010000076.1:0-10669 GCA_047636855.1 Pseudorhodobacter sp. | reverse complement strand
GATCAAGATCGACAGACCAACGGCCACGAAAATCTCTGAAAAGCCTTTGAACAATTCAAAAGGCTCGTCCTCGGCCACGCGCAACCCGGCGCGGGCCTGGGCCAGCGTCAAAAGGTTCGCGGCCTGCGCCTCGGTCAAATTGCCCGCGGCAACCGAGGCGCGAAGGTCATCTTTGGTAATCTCGGACATATTATCCACCTAACGTCATAGAAATCAAAACCGTTCGTTGAGGGGGCGGGCCTTGAAACATTAACAACAGATTTACCTCGGTTTCTTTCAGTCGATCCGCTCAATTCAGCTAAGCACCGCCGCAAAAATCACAAGTCTTTCACGAAATCCATCGCCTAATTCACTTCGCAGCGAGGTCACTTTTCAAATTTCGGGTATCGCGTACCCTGTATGCAACAGACATATAGGAAAGGAATTCCAATGACCACGCGCCGTTCATTTTTGGCAGCTGCGGCTGCAATGACCCTGATGGCCCCGATGCCTGCCATCGCGCAGACGAAAGCGGGCGTTCTAAAAGGAAAAGGTAACTACAAGACGCGCGGCACTGCGCAGCTTATCCAGAAGGGCGGTAAAACCACAATCGAGCTTTCGTCCGATTTCACCTTCAGTGGTGCACCGGATGCGAAAATAGCGCTTGGCACCAATGGCATCGATAAATCGAAGATCCTTGCACCCTTGAAAAAGAACAAAGGCGCGCAAAGCTACGTCGTGCCTGCGAATATGGATATCTCCAAGGTCAACGAAATTTGGATTTGGTGCGAGAAATTCAGCGTGCCGTTGGGTGTGGCCAAGATCAAGTGATCAGGCCTTAATCGTCTCGATCGTCAGATTGCCGTTGGTATAGACACAAATATCAGCGGCAATCGCCATGGCTTTGCGCGCAACCTCTTCGGCGGGCAGATCGGTGGTCATAAGACCGCGCGCCGCTGCAAGCGCATAATTCCCGCCCGACCCGATTGCGGCCACGTCATGCTCTGGCTCCAACACATCGCCAGCCCCGGTGATCACGAACAAATCCTTGCCATCGGTGACGATCAGCATCGCTTCCAGATTGCGCAGATATTTGTCCATCCGCCAATCTTTCGCAAGCTCCACACTCGCCCGCGCCAGCTGCCCTGGCATCGCCTCTAGCTTTTTTTCCAGCCGTTCCAGCAATGTAAACGCATCGGCGGTCGAGCCTGCAAATCCGCAAACCACATCGCGCCCGCCGGGGGAAAGACGCCGAACTTTCCGGGCCGATCCTTTGATGACTGTCTGCCCAAGGCTGACCTGCCCATCGCCCGCGACCACAACCTCACCCCCGCGACGCACCGCAAGGATTGTGGTGCCGTGCCAGCCGGGAAACTTTTCATCCGCCATACCGTCCTCCAGTTTCGTATCCCCTATATGGCGGGGCTTCGGCTGTGGTACAAGCCAAAGGGGCTTTTAACCCGCGCCGGTTTCGGCAACCATATGCCAACCCTTACCGGAAACCCGACGCCATGCCTGACCTTCATCTTTATCTGCCACCCAAGATGCGCGAAGACGCAGAAAATGGGGCAATCAACATCATCAACTTGATTGGTAAGGCGGTGGCTACGGTCGGATATGGCCTGAAATTCAATGACGATACCGTGCAAGACCGCAAGCGCGCGAGGCCGGGCAAAGATTTGCACCTGTTTCATATGCAAGACCCGACGGGCCCGCATGTGTTGAACCTGCGCCGCGCCTATACCTACCCGTTTTGGCAGATTGAGACCACGAATAACCGCTGGGATTTTGACATCGCAAACGCGAAATTCAAGGCAGCGGCGATCGACATGACCTTGGCGCGACCGTTTTTCAAACGCTGGCGCAGCCGGATTTTGGGGGATGACCTGCGCAGCCGTGACGGGTTTGTTTTTATGCCGCTTCAGGGCCGATTGCGCGAGCATCGCTCGTTTCAGACAATGAGCCCGCAAGCGATGATCGAGGCCACGTTAGAGGCCGAGCCCAACCGCGATATTCGCGCCACGTTGCACCCGGGCGAGACCTATGATGATGCCGATTTCGCCATGTTAGAGACGTTTTCGGCGCGTTATTCTCGGTTTAAGGCTGTGGTCGGGGATGCACGGATGCTGGTCCGCCATTGCGATTATGTGGTCACGCAAAACTCTTCTGTGGCGCTGACCGGTTTTTTTGCAAAGAAGCCTGCGGTGCTGTTTGCCGGGATTGATTTTCACCATATTGCGGGATCTGTCGCGCGGGCTGGCGTGACAAAAGCCTTCGCGCATACAGCGGTGCAAGCGCCCTTCGTTGCCTATATGTATTGGTTTTTCAAAACCCATATGATCAACGGCGGCGCGCCGGATGCAGAGGCTCAGATTTTGGCACGCATGCGGGCGCATGGCTGGCCTGTGTAACGCAAAAAAGGCGGCCCGAAGGCCGCCCTTGATTGACTTTAACCTGAGGGTTAAACCGCCGAAGCGATCCAGGTTGCCAGCGCCGCTTTCGGGGCCGCACCGACTTTGTTGGACACAACTTGACCGTCTTTGAACAAGAACAACGCTGGAATTCCGCGCACGCCCAAAGCTGCCGGGCTATCGGGATTCTCATCAACATTGATTTTGACGATTTTCACTTTGCCTTCATATTCGGCGGAAAGCTCTTCCAAAGCGGGGCCAATCTGGCGGCACGGGCCACACCATTCGGCCCAGAAATCGACGATAACGGGGATGCTGGACTGACGAACTTCGGCATCGAAGGTAGCGTCGGTGACGGCGATGGTAGCCATTACATATCTCCTGAATGGAATGTGTTGAATGCAAAACTAAGGGCGCATAGGTATAACGTCAAGGGAATGTGGTCAACACTGTCGCATACCTCACGATATCGGCATCAGCGACGCATCTTTGGTCCAAAGCAGCGCCGTCTCTACCTGATGACCGGGGTAGATTTGCGCAAGCGCTTCGCGGTAAGCCGCCATTTGGCGGATCAAACCCTCGGGCACTTCGGCTGCGGTTCGCGGCACCAACTGGTTGGATTTGTAATCCACGGCCAGGACCTTTTGCGGGGTAACAACAAGCCGGTCGATTTTGCCAATCATCGGCGCGCCGTCAAGCTGCGAGGTCACATCAACTTCGGCCAGACTCCCTGGTGCGAAAAGTGGTGCAAGATCGGGGTTATTCAGAACCAAGGTCGCCTCGGCCAAAAGCACCTGCAGATCCGGCGCATCGGGCAAAAGGGCTGCTGCGATTTCGGGCCAATCGGGTTGCGAGTGGTCCGGCAAATGCTCTAGCAACAAGTGCAGCCGCGTCCCGCGATCCATTGCGGCGCGGTTGTCATCGTCCTCGGTGTAATCGCCCGGCAGGGCTTTCGCGCCGCCAAGCTTGGACGGATTGATCGGCTGTGCAGGGCGCGGCGCATCGGGTGCTGCAACATCCAGCCATGCAGGCCGCGCGCCCTTTTCGGCACTTTCCGCGATGTTAGGCACGATTGGAGCAGGCCAATCCCCTTCCGACAGCCTCAACCCACCATCGGGTTGTGGCAATGCGCCCGCCGCCTCCATCGCTTCGCTGATCAGGCGATACCAAACCACGTTAGGCGCATCTTCATCCGAGGTGTCCTTGCCCAAATCGCCGGCTGCGGCCACAATCAACCAGCTTTGCGCGCGGGTCATCGCGACATAAAGCAGCCGCATCGCTTCGGCCTCTTCTTTGGCTTTCCGGGCGGCGCGCGCTTCGGCAATCCGGGCCGGGCTTTCGGCGGCAGGGGTCTTCCAAACCGGGCCTTCGGGCAGCACAAAAAGCTCGTTACGCTCACGCGATCGATATTGCGCGGTGTCTGGCAAGATCACAACGGGCGCCTCAAGCCCCTTGGCGCCGTGCACCGTCATGACCCGGATTTTACGACCCGCGCTGTCCATCTGCCGCTTTACCTCGACGTCGTCTGTCTCTAACCAGCCTAAAAAGCCAGTCAAACTTGGCACATCGCTGCGCTCGTAAGCCAAGGCCTGCGATAGCAGCTCGTCGATGCCATCCTCCGCCTCGGCGCCCAGACGCGCCAGCAGCTTGCGCCGACCATCATGTCGCGTCAGCATTCGTTCGATCAGATCATAGGGCCGTAAAAAGTCCGCCTGTTTGCGAAGGTCCTGCAAGATATCCAAGGTTGCGGCATGGTCGGGGTGGTCGCGCAACGCCTCCCATAAATAGCCCTTGCGCGGCTGCGCCAGCGCATAAAGCTGCGCCTCGGACCAGCCAAAAAGCGGGCTGCGCAGGCATGCGGCCAGCGATAAATCATCCTCGGGTGTCGCGAGGAAGGCCAGCAAAGCTGCAAGATCTTTAACCGCCAGCTCTGCCCCCAGCTTCAAGCGATCCGCCCCGGCAATCGGCAAACCCGCGGCCTTGCAAGCCCTTATAATTGCGCCAAAAATATCAGATCGTCGCCGCACCAATATCAAGAAATCTCCGGCATGAACTGCGCGACTTTCCCGCCCCTGCGGGATTTGTGCGCCTTGGTCGATCATCTCTTTGATCGTCGATGCCACCCGCTGCGCCAGTTGTGTTGCATGATGCTCTTCCGAGATCAGATCGACAGGCTCAAACCAGTTTTCATGCTCTGGATCTTTGGATTTTTCGATCGGCGGCCACAGATCGACGCGCCCCGGCATGTCAGGATTGAAGGCGATGTGCTTGACCTCGCCGCCCAATCCCTTTTCGCGCCGCTCGTCAAAGGTCAGGTCAACCAGCCGCAAAATAGTGGCGGACGAACGGAATGAATGTTCCAGTTGCATGTTTTGCAGCGGGGTCTGCACTTGGTCCAATTTCGTCTGAAACTGTGCGCGCTTAAGGTCAAAAGCCTCTACATCTGCGCCTTGGAATGAATAGATCGACTGCTTTTTGTCCCCGACCACAAAAATCGTGCGGGTATCGGCGCGCGCACCGCGCCCGGCGGTAAATTCATTGGCCAGCAGCTCGATCACGGCCCATTGGTCGGGGCTGGTGTCTTGCGCCTCGTCCACCAAAATATGGTCAATGCCGCCATCAAGCCGGAACAAAACCCATTGCGCGACGGTCGGATCGGTCAGCAAAGCTTTGGCGCGGGTGATCAGATCATCGAAGTCCAACCAGCCACGCGCGTCTTTGCGAGCGGCATATTCCGGCAGGAATGCCGCTGCGAATTGATGAAGGGCGGCAGATTTTCGGGCGGCACCCATGGCAAGGCGCATTGCCCGCGCGGTCTCGACCCGTCGCATCAAGTCTTCAAGCCGGCCCAGCAAAGCGCCCAGTTTCGGTTGGGTTCCTTTGGTCGGAAACGAGCCTAACTTAGCGGAAAAGGGTGTTTTCGCGGCGGCACCTGTTAAAAGGATATCCTCCAGCCCGGACAACAACAGGGTATCAGGCCGCGCAAAGTTCAGCACCCGCAGCTTGTCTGCTGCCTTTACATCATTGGTTGTCCCGGTCGCAATAATCGTGGTGGCTTCCGCCAGCCAAAGCTCCTCGCCGCCCAAAAACACCTCGGCCAGCAACGTGGCTTCGTCCATTCCTTCAGGCAAGTCAAACAGCGCGCGGCACTCGGGTTCGGTCAAAAACCGCCGAAAGTCATTGCGACGCCCAGCGACTTCGGCGGCCAAAGCCTCGAAATCCTCACCGGTATAGGCGCGGGCCAAAGCGGCGATGGCTTCGGGCGCCAGTCGGTCTGCAAGATCGTCCAAAACCTCTTCGCGTAGGCGCGAGGCCGCGCGATCATCCATTTCGGTGAATTGCGGCGAGACCCCTGCTTCCAGCGGAAAGCGGCGCAGAAGGCTGGCACAAAAAGAATGGATGGTTTGGATGCGCAAGCCGCCCGGTGTCTCGATGGCGCGGGCGAAAAGTTGGCGGGCACGGGCAAGCCTTTCGGCATCGACGCGGTCATCGACCCCCAGATCCTCTAGCGCCGCACGTAAAGCCGCGTCTTCCTTCATCGCCCATTCGCCAAGCCGTTTGAACAGCCGGTTCTGCATCTCGGAGGCGGCGGCTTTGGTATAGGTCAGGCACAAAATCCGCCCCGGATCGACACCCGATAGCAACATCCGCGCCACGCGGTCGGTCAAAACGCGGGTCTTGCCAGAGCCGGCATTGGCCGAAAGCCAGGTGGAAAGCACGGGGTTGGCGGCCTGAACCTGCCGCTCGGTCGCCTCGTTGCGGCGCATCATCCAACATCCTCCGGCACAGGCATATCCGTCATTTCCCATTCGCCAAATCGGGCAAGATGGTCGTAATCGCCGGGGAAGCGCTGGCCAAACATCGCACGGCGCGCGGCATAGCCACGGGTGGGCGAAAGGTATTCTGTGATCAACACGTGCAATTCCTCCCAAACCTTGCCTAACATGGCCTCATCTGGTGCCGAGGTCTGCGCTTTGGGTTTCGATCCAAGGCCGATATAGGTGATGCCTGCGACATCGCGCGGGCCATCCAAAGCGGTAAATGCGCCACGCGTCACCATCGCCGCCTCGAGCAACAACTGTTTGTCGAACAGCTTTTGTTGCGTGTCTGTCGGCGGGGTCCCGGTCTTGTAATCGAAGATATGCACCCGACCATCGGGCAGCGCATCGATCCGATCGGGTTTCGCCGTCAGCGCAAAACCCAGCCCTGTCAGATCTGCGCGACCCTGTTCCTCGATCACCATTGGGGTGCCGCCAAGCGTCGCCTCTACCGTCAAAAAGAAATCCGCAGCGCGGTTCAGGCGCGAAAGCCACAAGGCACGGGCAGCGGGCCAGGGCACCTCGGTCTGCAGCACGGTTTGGGCTTCGGTTAGCAGGCGTTCCCGGGCCATTTCGCGCGATTCTGCTTCGGGACGGTTGCGGGTGAATCGTTCCAAAACCAAATGCAGGACCGAACCGCGCAGCAAAGCGTCGGGCGAGGGCCGCAGTGGGTTCAGTTTATAAAGCCGCAAAATATGCCGTGCGTAGATCGCGTAAGGGTCGCGGATCAGCGTTTTGATGCCTGTGACCGCCAGCTTTTGCGGGCGCGCGGCTGTTGGTGGGCGCGGTGCCGGGCGCTTGGCATTTTCAACCGCTGGGCCGGGGTCTTCGGCCATCTCGGTCAACGCCAACCAATCGCGCCCGCGCAGACGCATCGCGGCCAAAGCTTCGGGCCCACCACGCGCTGGCAGCCCCTCCATCAGGTTTGTCAGGCGGTTAATCCAGCGTGACGGCACGGTTTCGGCCTCGGCGTTGCGGATGGCACGGGTCAGAATGACCTCGGGTGCCGCGACAGCTTGTTGGTAGTCATGCGCTGAAAGGCCGATCTGGCGTTCGGGCAACAACAACCCCGCCGCTAGCCGCATCTGACGGTTCATCCAAGGGTCGGGCGCGGGAAGTTGCGGCCAAACGCCGTCATTCAAGCCGCCAAGAATGACAAGATCAGCGCCCTGCTCACGCGCCTCGCGCGGCCCAAGGATCAAGATGCGCGGATGGGCCTGCACCGCCTCGCGCACTTCGCCACGGTTCAGGATCGCCTCGAACAAGTCGCGGTAATCGGCATCGGTCATCGACCCGCCATGCTGCGCCTCGCGCAAAAGCTCGTCGATCACGGTGCGCGCGGCCTCGCCTGCGGCTTCCAGCCAAAGCGCACCTGAACTGTGGATATCGGCAGGGCCGCAAGCCAAAGCCTCGGCCAAGGCAATATGGTCCGCGACATGATCTGACAAAGCGCGCGGGTTAGGTTTCTCGGCGAGGCCAAGCGTCGCACCAAGCCATTGCGCCCAAGGCAGGGCGGCGGGGTCTTTATGCGCTGCACCCCAGTGCAAAAGATCGGCAGATACTGGAAAAGCGGGGCCATGCCTGCGCAGTTTCAGCTCCAATTCCCGGGTCAGACGTAGGTGGGGGCCGCGGGCTGCACCGGTCGCCGTCAACGGATGTTTCAACAGCACCAACAGCGCCTCGGCCGACAGTCTTTCGCCAAACATGCGCACCACATGCCGCAGCAAGCGCCCCGGTGCCGATAGTGCCAAGGGTCGCCCCGCGCTGTCATCCGGCACAATGCCCCAACGGTCCAATGCCGCGATGACTTGCCGTGTCAGCCCCCGATCGGGCGAGATCAGCGCCACCGTCTTGCCGCCCTGGGCTGCGTGACGCAGCATCACGGCAATGGCCATCGCCTCGGCGCGCGCGGTGGGGGCTTCGACCAGCGTCAGGGCGGCGGCTGTGTGGCGCAAGTCCGGAAGGTGTTGACCCTCGGTTAGCCATTGATCCGTGACAGGTGCAGGGCGTAGCGAAAGCGAGATTAAGGCATTTCTGGCAGTGTTAGGGCCTGTATCGATCCAAGACTGGACGGCGTCGGCTTGCAGGCCCAATGCGTTCAGAAGCTTATGAAAGCGGTATTGCGGATGGTCTTCGGCCGTTAGCGCATCGGACAGCCCCGACCAGACAGAAGCGGGTTGCGCGAAATCAAAGCCGGGCAGAATCAATGCGCCTTGCGGCAATTGCGCCACGGCCTGCATCAGGGCGGACGTGATGCCGCGCGACCCGGTAGAGCCGGCGACAATCACCGGGTCTGTGGGGGGCTTAATCTGCCAGGTCGACGCCAACCGATCCATCAAAATGCGCTGCAGACCTTGCGTGTCCGGCGCTGTTTGAGTGTTAAAAAGCGGCGCTACAATTGCCATGAATGCCTGTGTCCGTGCCCAATGCGCAGAGTGATCGGCAACATTCAAATCGGCGATTTTGCTTGGAGAGACACCCTCGCCCTGCATCTCGTCCAGCAGGCTGGCAAGGCTGTCGGCCAGATCAAACAGGGCCGAACGCGGCGCTAGGTCGGGCTGCACGCGCAGCAATCCTTCGACCAATTGAGCAAGCTCTAACCGCCTTCGCAGCGCCGATACCGCAATGGGCAGGCCGGTGGGCGCAAGCGCCGAGGCCAAATCAGTGACCAGCCGCAATCGTGGCAAAAAGCCCGCGCCGGCAGCGATGAAGCCGTCCGTCACCCGCCGCCGCATCCGGCTGCTGTTAAGGTAGATCGTGACGCGCGCCATTGCTTCGGGCGGCGCATTGGCCATGCGGGCGCGTAGTCCCTGCACAAGGCTGGCGGCAAAATCGGCGCCGGGGGGAAGGGCGAAAACGCGGGGGCCGGGATCAAGAAACATCCGCGCCTCGCAACATCGCTTCGGCAATCGCGATGCTTTCAGGGCGGCCAACATCGCACCAACCGCCGGGATGCACGACACCGTAGGCGCGCCCTTCGGCAATCATCTGGTCCCAAAGCAGGTTCAGCGAAAACGCCTTTTTGGGGATACCCGCCAACCGCAAAGGGTCAATGATTTGCGCCCCAAGATAGACGTAGCCCGGCCCGCCATTGGCCCGCGCAATCCGACCATCGGGCGAAACGGTGAAATCTGCGGGCCCCGCAAAGCCGTGGAGCTGCGATTTCGGGGCGAGCAGAACCAACGCGCTCATGTCGTCACGCCAATTGAGGCGCAGGGTTTTCAGTGGGTTCGGCCCAGTCCAGACCGCGTCGCTGTTCAAGGTGAACACAGGCCCCTCGCCCAATAATGGTAGCGCCGCACGCAAACCACCGCCGGTTTCCAGAATTTCAGGCTCTGGTGAAAAGGTGATATCTTGCCTGCCTGCCAAATGCGCTTTGATCTGATCGCCGCGATAATGCAGGTTCACCACCTTGCGCGTCACACCTGCCGCATCAACCAAATCAAGTGCATGGTCCAGCAGCGCGCGGCCCGCGACAGGGATCAATGCTTTGGGTTGGGTCTGCGTTAGCGGTGCCATGCGGGTGCCAAAACCAGCGGCAAAAAGCATTAGCGCGTCTGGGGTTTGCCGCATCGCGCATGTATCCTTTCAAGGGCCTCAGGCGTAGGTTCGGGCAGCAACTTGGCGCAGATTTCAGCGAAAGGAGCAAGGGCTGGATGGGCCAGATTGCGCTGCAACTGCCCCCAAACCCGTGGGATCAGTCCGACATAATGCGCCTTGCCTGACACCAGACAGAGGCGGGTGAAAATGCCCAAAATGCGCAAAGCGCGCTGCGCACCAAGCACAGCATAGCTGGCGTCAAAGCCCATTTGACCCGTGCCTGCCGTGAACCGCGCGATCATTTCCGCCTCGATCGTTTCGGGCACATCGCGGCGCGCGTCTTGCAACAGCGAGACAAGATCATAACCGGGTTGGCCTAGTTGGGCGAGCTGGAAGTCCAGCAGGCCAACCCGCGCCAAGCCTTGCCGATCTGGCAACCAAAGCAGGTTTTCGGCGTGATAATCGCGCAATATCAAGACCCTTGGGCCGTCGGCGAATTGGCGCATCAAAGCGGTTAGGGTCGCCACAAAGCGGGCGGGGTCGGTTTTCTGACCTGTGACCGCAAAGCGATACCAATCGATTGCGAAAGCGGCAGCACTTGCCCAGTCCTGCGCCGAAAGATCGGGCAAGGCCTTTGGCGCAGGGGCCGCCTGAAGATGCAGCAGCACGTCGGTCGCCGCTGCATAAAGCGGGACTTCAAGGGCGGGCTGGCTCGGAAGGACATGGGCGAAAATGGCGTCACCCAGATCTTCGATCAGCAAGAAGCCCTGAGTAAGATCTTGCGCAAAAATTGCGGGCGGGGACAAGCCAAGGGTTGCGAGGTGTCGGGCAATGGCGATGAAATCGGCCGGATCGTCGCCGCGTCCGGGTGGCGCGTCCATCAAAACGGCAGAGCGGCCGTTCAGGGTAAGCCGGTCATAG
>JBLIGH010000075.1:0-10730 GCA_047636855.1 Pseudorhodobacter sp. | reverse complement strand
TTGCCGACGGGTTCCCGGTGCTGCGCATCCCGGTTCAGGAAAGCGCGCATTGGTTCAATTCGCACGGACCGGGCGCGATGGCCGATTGCCAAAGCGTGATTTATGATTTGGCGGTCGATCCGGGGCAGCTTTCCCCCTTGTCCGCCCCCGAGGTCGAGGCACGGCTGGCCGCCGAGATGCTGACGCAAATGAAACTGAACAACGCACCGACCGAAGCGCTGACCCGGCTGGGGTTCTGACCGCAACGGATTACCCCTTCAAACACCGCTGAATACCTCAAAAACCGGAGAAACCATGTCATACGTCAAACTGAAAGAGGTTCGAAAAGCCTACGGTGCCGTCCAAGTGCTGCACGGGCTGAACGCCTCGATTGAAGAGGGGGAATTCGTGGCCATTCTGGGTGAAAGTGGCTGTGGAAAATCCACATTGCTGCGCATGATCGCGGGGTTGGAAGAGATCAGTTCAGGCGAAATTCATATCGGCGGCCAAGTCGTCAACAACCTCTCGCCGCGCGAACGCAACATCGCGATGGTGTTTCAAAGTTACGCGCTTTACCCGCATATGACGGTGGCGCAGAATATCTGCTTTCCGCTGCAATTGGCAGGCGTCACCGAGGCAGACCAAAAAACGCAACTGACCCGCGCCGCCGACATGCTCAATCTGGGCGATTATCTGCAGCGAAAGCCCAAGGATCTGTCAGGCGGGCAGCGCCAACGTGTCGCAATGGGGCGGGCCATTGTGCGCAACCCGCGGGTGTTCTTGTTCGACGAGCCGCTGTCCAATCTGGACGCCAAATTGCGCGTGCAGATGCGCGCCGATATTCGAACGTTGCAGCAAGAACTGGGCACAACGGCGATTTATGTCACCCATGATCAGGTCGAAGCGATGACAATGGCCGACCGCATAATCTTGATGAATGCGGGCAAGATCGAACAGTTTGGCGCCCCTTTGGAATTATACGACCACCCGACCAGCGCCTTCGTCGCAGGGTTCGTCGGCTCGCCACCGATCAACCTGATCAAGGGCGAGATCGTGACCGGCCCAGATGCCGCCTTTGTCAGCACTGGCATTCACGTGCGCCTGCCGGACAACAAATGGCCCAGCGGCGCTGCCACGATGGGCATTCGGCCCGAAGACATCCGGATCGCAAGTGCATCACAACAAGCGGATGCTCACGGTCAAATAGGTATTGTCGAATGCACCGGCGATCGCACTATTTTTGAGGTTCGGATCGCCGATACCAAAATGAGCGTGGTATCAACCGAGCGCATCGATTTGCTCAAAGGGTCAGAGATTGACCTGCAAATTGCTTGGCAGAAATGCCTTTTCTTCCGGGCGGATGGTCAAAAACTGGCAGCGGTGTAACATTAATTTGCACCATTGGCCGCAGCGGCAAAGCCAATGGTTACTCAAACGGTCAAAGCCTGCCGGTTTGACATTTTCAAAGCAGAAATGGTGGTGTCGATTATCGGCCTTAAGGCCGCGATATCGGGTTCGGTTTTAGCAATCACGTTTAGCCCTTGCGATACACATAGCAAATGCTGGGCCCAGTGGTCTGGGTTCGCAATACCGTCCCGCACCAGCGCTTGCTCGAAAGCTTTGGCCAGTCGAACAAGATGGTTTTTCATGATTTTGGCAATCTCATCATCGGATTCGTTCAGCTCGACAAAAGCATTCGTCCCCAGACAGCCCCAGCGGCGGTTGCCTTGCAAGATGCCCTCGACCACATACTCGAAATAGGCGCGAATGCCTTCGATGCCGGTGGGGCCAGAAGGCTTTGAGCCTTTGCCTGTCACGCGTTCTTAGGGGCATCAAACGATCTTTGGGTGCCGCGGTCTAAACAGGCCCCCTATTCGCTGTTGCGCCACATGCTGAACCACAAAAAGCGAAAGCGCCAAGCCAGAGGTCACGGCGACCGCGATGCCAAACCAAACGCCCCAGGTGCCCAACCCGAGCACCTGCACGAACAGATAACAAAACAGACCCACACCCACGCCTTGCCGGTAAAGCCCGATCCACACCGTTGCCATCGGCATTTTCAACGCTTGCAACAAGGAATTCATCGCAAACAAAACGATGTAAACTGGCAGAATGAACCCGTCGACATGCAGATAATCGCCGCCCAACCGGACCACCTCAGGGTCGTTGCTGAAGAATGCCATCATTGGCCGCGCCGCAAACCAAAGCGCGACAGAGCCGCATAACATCATGATCACCCCCGCCTTGCAGCAAAAGGCCACGGCTTCGCGCACCCGGTCATAGTTTTTGGCCCCGTAATTTTGCGCCGCAATCGGCAGCAAAGCCCCGGTCAGGCCAAAACCGGGCAACAAGATCAACTGCTCTATCCGCAGGCCAATGCCATAAGCGGCCAATGCCGCCGGGCCGAAACCCTTCAGGAAAAACTGCACGAAAAACCCTGCAATCATCATGATCATCATCGCAAAAGTTGCGGGCAGCGCTTGGGCCACAATTTCTTGCCAGCTTTGAAGCTCGGGCCGCCAATGGGCCGGGGCGACATCGGTCATTAAATCGGAATGCATCACCCGCCACAGGATAAAGGCCATAACGCCGCTTTGACTGATCAGCGTCGACAGCGCCAAACCATCAAAGCCCAAGGCCGGCAACCACCCCGGCACGCCAAAAATCAGCAACGGGTTCAGCCCCAGATTGGCAAAGAAAGCCGCTATCTGCGCGCGTTTCATGCTTTCGGTATCGCCTTGCGCCGACAAAATGCCATTGGCGCCAAAGGCCAGCAAAAACGGCGCCGTGCCAAACAGCAATATGTTCATATAGGCATTGGCGGCGTCGCGGTAAGCACCCGGCTCTGACACCAGCGCCAACAGCGCCGGGGACCCCCAAATACCCGAAATGCCAAGCGCCACAGACAGCACCACACCATAGCCAATGCCCTGACATGCAATGCGTTTTGCACCCGCACGGTCCTCGGCACCCAAGGCATTGCCGATCAAAGCACCCATAGCGCTGCCCAGACCAACCCCGAAAGCGATCAGCACAAAAAACACCTGAAAGGTGATGGCCAGCCCCGCCTGCGCATCGGTTGACAAAAGCCCCGCAAACCAAACATCCACCACGTTATACAACGTGGAAAACACCATGCCGATGGCAGCAGGCACTGCAAGCGCCCGGAAATGACCCGGAATAGAGCCTGTTTTGAGATCTCGGCCCGCTTGCATATTCCCCAACTGACGTCGTTCTTTTCGGTCAGAGTAACCCAGAGGCCTGCCCCGCGATAGGGTGCTTCTAGGTCCTTACACTCGCGCCGGTTTACCATTAGTCTGGCACCAACGGGCAAAGACATCGGGGCAAAATGACCCAAAGCAATACCGTAACACCGTCACGATTGTTGGGGCTGGACCTTGCGCGCAGCTTGGCTTTGCTTGGCATGGCGATCTATCATTTCACTTATGATCTAGAGCTGTTCGGCCTGATTGCGCCCGGTACGGCATTGAACCCGCCATTCTCGATTTTGGCGCGGGTGGTGGCAGGCAGTTTTCTGGCACTTGCCGGGTTCAGCCTTGTTTTGGCCCATGACCAAGGCACCCGCTGGGCGGCATTCGGGCGGCGGTTGGCGGTCATTGGCAGTGCGGCGGCAGCCATAACCTTTGCCACCTATTTCGCCATCCCCGATGCTTTCATCTTTTTCGGCATTCTGCATTCCATCGCCGCTTGCTCGGTCTTGGGATTGGTATTTTTGCGTGTCCCGGTCTGGCTGTTGCTTGCGCTGGCGGCCTTCATCGCCGCCTTGCCCAGCTATGCAAGGTTTGAAGCCTTCGACGCGCCTTTGCTAAGCTTTATAGGGCTTGGCCATATTCTGCCGGTCACCGTTGATTTCGAGCCGCTTTTCCCGTGGTTCGGCGCGTTTCTGGCGGGCATGGCACTGGCGCGGATGGCGCAATATTTTCAGCTTTTGCACCCAAGGGTCGCATCGCCGTTCCTAACAAGAATAAGCTGGCCGGGGCGGTATAGCCTTTGGATTTATCTGGCGCATCAGCCCGTTTTGATCGGGATCCTGTGGGTTTTTGTCAAGCTGGCGGGGCAAATCTAGCCTAAAGGGCAGCGGCCCAAAGCCGGTAGCGACCCTGCCCCGTGATCTCGCGCAGCAAGCCGCGTTTGACAAAACAGTCGATGTTGCGCTGCACGGTTGCGCGTGACGCGCCGGTCTGGGCCTCGGCCAAAGGGCCGGACAAAACCGGCCAGCTGGCAAACGCCGTAATCAGCAAAGCAGGTGTGCGACCCGATAAATCCGCCAGTGCCAACGCGGCACGGCTTTGCCACGCCGTGATTCTGTCCAAATGCAAAAGGGCGGCAAGGCATGCGCTTTCTGCACCGATCAGCCAGCGGGCCAACCTCTCGGCTATCGAGCCGCCACCCTGAAGCGCGCGCGATCCACCTTGCGCCAAGGGCATAAACAAGGCCCCGCCCCGACCACATGTCGCAGCAATTCGCGCCGCCACAACGCCACCTTCGGTGATGGCGGCAGACCCTTCGACCACGCGTTGCCAAAGCAAGTACCCCATTGCCGCACGGGTCATCGGGTGCAAATGCTCTGCCTCTGCCATCTGGTCTTGCCATTCTTGCGTTGCGGCATCAGGCCTGCCCAAAAACCAAGCCATATCCTCTGGCCCCGGGCCGCCAGCCAGTTTGCGCAACGCCCAACCCGTGCGCGTCAACGCCTGCGCGTCCTCTTGTACACCAGCCAAATGCAACCCGTGCCAAAGCGCCAGCCGGTCCACACTGATCCGGTCGCCAGAAAGCCAGCTCAACTCGGAGGCCTCCAGCAGCGCCAACCGCAAAGCAGCCCCTTGCGAGGCATGGCACAAACGATCATCCAAAGCGCCAAAAACCGCAGCAGCGCGCGCCAACTGCGCGGCATTATCGGCCTCTGCTTGCACCCAGTCTTTTAGCTCGGCCCGCAAGGTCGGCGCTTTTGGCAAAGGCGAGCGCTGAAAGCCCTCGTCTTCCTCATCCATCGGCCCCGGCAAAAACCACAGGTCTTCTTCTGCCGTCGCGGCGCTGTCTTCGGATGCATCAGAATAGGGGCGTTTGCTCATACTGCGCATTCTGGCAGGTTTTTGGGGCGGCTCGCAACCACAATGCGTTTTGGGCGACGCCGCCGTCAGATACCCAGCTTATCACGCAGCCCATACCACCACGACCCAACCACAGAATAGGGCACCCGCAACGCCCGACCCCCGGGGAAAGGATACCAAGGTAGCCCCGCGAACACGTCAAACCGCGACAGATCGCCGTTTATCGCCTCGGACAATATCCGCCCGAAACTATGTGAACCGGTGACGCCATGCCCGCTGTAACCATGCGCAAAATAGGTGTTGGTGCCCAACCGGCCCATCTGAGGCACACGGCTGAAGGACAGCGCAAAATTACCGCTCCAGGCATAGTCGATTTTGGCCGTTGCCAACTGCGGAAAGACCTTGTTCATATTGCCGCGCAGCTTTGCTTCGATATCGCGCGGATCAGCGCCGCCGTACACGGTGCCGCCGCCAAACAACAACCGCTTATCCGCTGACAGACGGTAGTAATCCAAGATATAGCGAATATCCTCGATGCAACCATCACCGGGGATCAGCGATTGTGCGAGGTCCTCATCCAAAGGTTCCGTCGCCATCATCTGTGTCGAGACCGGCATGACCCGATGCGACAAAGCCGGCACGACACCGCCCAGATAGGCATTGCCGCACAGAACAAGCGTTTTGCAGGTAACCTTGCCCGTCGCCGTTTTCACAACGGGCTGGGCGGCCATCGCGTCGACCTCGGTGACGGGTGACATCTCAAAGATAACACCACCCAAAGATTCGAAGGCAGCCGCCTCGCCAAGCGCCAGGTTCAATGGGTGCATATGGCCGCCGGAATGGTCGATCAACCCGCCCGCATAAAGGTCGGAATTGACATGCTTTCGCAACTGATCACGGTCCAGAATTTCTTGGTTCTTGATGCCGTATCCGGCCCAAAGCGCGCGACGTTCTTCCAATTCGCGCATATGGGTCGCTGTTAACCCGACAAAGACATTGGTCTCTTTCAGATCGCATTGGATGCCGTAGGTTTTGACACGCTCGCGGATAATCTCGCCGCCTTCTTGCACCATACTGGCGACAAAGATCGCGGTGTCTTTGCCATAGCGTTTGGCGATGGTTTGCAAGCTGGCGTTCAGGCCGTTGACGATCTGGCCGCCATTGCGCCCCGAAGCCCCCCAGCCCACACGCGCGCCCTCGATCATCACAACCTTATGGCCCTTTTCGGCCAGATGCAGCGCCGCTGAAAGCCCGCTATATCCAGCGCCGACAACGCAGATCTCCGCATTGATGTCGCCAACAAGTGCCGGGCGATCCGGTGCCGCATTTGCCGATGCTGCATAGTAGCTTTTGGTATGCGCACCATCACCCGCATAAGAAGTCGTGGTCTGTGCCATGATCAAACGGTCTCCAGATAGCTATCATATTCAAATTCAGTAACGTGTCGGTTGAACCGGAACTGTTCTTGACGTTTGCAATCCACAAACATGCGCTGAAGACGCGGCGAATAGATCGATTTAACAAATTCACCGTTCTTGAACGCCTGAATGGCCGAAGCCCAATCCAACGGAAGATGCGGCAATTCTTTTGCGACCGAATAGGCGTCGCCGGTCAACGCCTCGGCCGGTTCCCAACCATTCTCGATCCCCAACAATGCGCCCCCCAGAATGCTGGCCAACACCAGATAGGGGTTGGCATCAGCGCCTGCCACACGATGTTCAATCCGCCGCGCTTTATGGTGACCGCCCGGAATACGCACCGCAACCGTGCGGTTCTCGTATCCCCAAGCAACGCTGGACGGCGCATGCGTGCCCGGCAGCAACCGCCGGAAAGAGTTCTCATGAGGCGCAAAAACCAGCGCATTTTCTTGCATGGTGCGCAGCAGGCCCGCAACGGCATGCGTCATCATCGCACTGCCCATCTCGCCGCCATCGTCAAAGACGTTATTACCGTTTTCATCTTCCAACGAGAAATGAACGTGAAACCCACTGCCTGCACGATTGCCGTAGGGTTTGGCCATAAAGGTCGCTGCAAACCCGTGTTTGCGCGCAATGCCACGCACAAGCCGTTTGAACAAAATCGCATCGTCGGCGGCCCGCAATGCATCGCCAATATGACGCATATTAATCTCAAACTGCCCTGCACCGTTTTCCGAAATCGCCGTGTCGGCGGGGATACCCTGCGCCCGGCATGCTGCATAAACATCATTTAGAAATTCGTCGAAATGCTCCAACTCATCCAAGGACAGGGCCCCATCGGTTTCAAGTCGCCGACCGGTCACTGGCGAAAGCGGCGGTTGTGGCACCGGCTCGGACGGATCAACCAAATAGAATTCCAATTCTGTGGCGACAACAGGCGTCAAGCCACGTGCGGCAAACCGCGCAACCACATTGCTGAGGGCATGCCGCGGATCGCCCAGAAAAGGTTGCCCGTTTTCTTCAAATAACCATAGCGGTATCAATGCAGTAGGGCGCGAGGTCCAGTTGATCGGAACGATATCACGCCCGGTATGCCGGCAAATCCCATCGGCATCACCGGTTTCAAAAACCAGTGCGCTGACCTCGATGTCTTCCCCCCAGATATCAAGCCCCGCAAGCGAAAGCGGCATCCGAATGCTGCCTTCCAAAATCTTGTCAGCCTGCGCCACATCGACCCGTTTACCGCGCAATGTGCCGTTCAGATCGCAGATGCATGCAAAGACATTTTCGATGTCATCGCGCTGGCTTAGCCATTCTAGGTGGTGGTTTTTTTTCATACGGACGCCGTTTTCTCATTTTGTGATATCTTTTTATGAAATATGATCATATTCGTATTGAGTCAACAAGGATCGCCAATATATACAAAAAGCGCCCTTCTGAAATGAGCCGTATCTGATGAACAAAACCGTGCAAATTCCACCCGTTCCGTTGCCGCCAAAAGCGACCGATCAAGAAAGCGTCTATCAACATCTGCGCGCGGCGATCATGACCGGTACGCTTGCGCCCAAAACGACTTTGACCATTCGCGGCCTTGCAGCGGTGTTGAATTGCAGCCCAACCCCGATCCGCGAGGCGATCAGGCGCCTAAGCTCTGAGCATGCGATCGAAGTGATGGGCAACCGCCGGATGCGCATTCCGGCCATGACCCCGACGAGATTTGACGAAGTTGTCAACTTAAGGATTGCGGTCGAAATACATGCGGCAATACGGGCGTTGCCTTACATTTCTGAAGTAATTATTGAAAAGATAGAACGTATTGACGCGCTGATGGACCGCGCGATTTCAAAGAAGAAACTGTTTCGCCTCACCAGGCTGAACCATGAATTCCACCAAACGCTTTATACGGCAAACCCGCATCAGACCGTTATGCCGATCGTGGAAAGCATCTGGTTGCAGCTTGGCCCGTTTCAACGTCAGGTGATCGAGGCGGGTCTGGAATACTATGTGGTGGATCGCCATAAAGAAATTGTATCGGCTTTGAAGTCGCGGGATCCCGTCGCCCTTTCGATTGCGATTGAGGCCGATATTCGGGACGGCATCTACCGGTCTGGCAAGCAGTTTTTGCTCGATAGCGCCACTCAAAAACGGGGTGATCCATCCCTTCCGACCAAGTGGAATTGACGCCATTCTGGCCTTCACAGGGTTTTAGCGCCTTTTTTGTGATATCAATTTTGCGCTGCCAAGCCAAAACTTGATTCTAAGCGGTGTTTTTGGGCCACTCGCGCTTTTGATTTGCGGCGTGGTCGGGTGGCGTTGTACTGCTGATGGCCAAAGACAACAGGCCCGCGCTCGTAAAAATCAGGTGACCCCCATACAATGGCAATGCGCTTTTTCTCGGATAAAAATCGACCGGTCCACCTTGGCCCCTACCCGTTAGAGCGATTGCAGCGGGTCGATACAGCACCCGATTTTACCACGGTCCCCGCCTTCGCTCAGGTCTCGTTCCAAAGCCCCGACCCGCAGTCCATCGTGAACGCGATGCGCGACCACCAAGCGACATTGGATGCCATCCGGGATGGGTTGATCAACAAAGCCCGCGCGGTGTGCCCATCCGATCTGCAAGAGCGGGCGAACCATCTGAAAGCCTTTGGTTACTTTTCCGACGCATCAATGGTGGGCACTTGTCTTTTGCCGCAAGCAGCGATCAAGCAAACGCCCTTTTTGAACCCGGATATCGCGCGACTGGCAAAGGATTTGCGCAGTCGGCAGACCAAGACCCTCGCCTCTGGCATTGATCTGATCATGGCCGATTTGCGCGAGTCGATGCAGGCGCCGCCGACCACGATTGACGGCCATAGCCATGCGATTGTGTTTCTATACGAGTATCAGCGCGACCCAAGCCCGGACGAACCTGGCACCGACTGGATCACGCAGGCGCAAACGCACCGCGCCTGCCTGCTTGCGGCAGAAACCGCGGTGGTTATTGCCAATTATTTGCGGGTTTTGGGCTACGATGCCCGCGCCCATACTGGCAGCACAAGCGACGTTGATCTGAACACTTTGGCGGTGGCGGCGGGTCTTGCAAGCGTCGAGAATGGCGTGCTGGTGGCTCCGTTTATCGGCGCAGGTTTTGGGATCGGGGTCGTTACAACCAGTTTTGCGCTCGCCCCCGACCAACCGCTTGCGCCGATGTTACAGCAACCGCGCGATGCGCACCGCCTTGCGCAGGGCGCCTTTGCGAAACGCCGGTTTGTCGATGGTGCCCATCCGTTTGAAAAGCTGAAACGTGTTGAGAAACCGACAACATTCATCGACGAGCTTCGGGTCCCGCGCGTCCCCAAGCGTGCCGATTTGTTCGCCCGCGCTCAATTTGGCGATATGGGCAAGACGCTGCAAAACGCGGCCAAAGGCGGGCATTACGTTCGCAAATCCGCACCTTCCATGGCACAGCGCCGCGCCCTTGGGGCTTTTGTGTTGCTGCAAGATGGTGACAGTGGCCCTGAAAAAACAAACCTGCCCGAGCAGCGCGCCGCCGAATTGATCAAGGCGACCAGCTATTTCCTAGGCGTCGATGCGGTGGGCATTTCGCGCTGCCCGGATTGGACGTGGTATTCCCATGATGCCACGGGCGAGGCGATTGATCCGCCGCATGACCAAGCCATTTCGATGATCATTGATCAGGGTTTCGGCTCGATGGAAGGCTCGTCCGGCGATGATTGGATTTCGGCGGCTTTGTCGATGCGCGCGTATCTGCGGTTTTCGCTGCTGGGCGGTGTGATTGCCCGCCAGATCCGCAATCTTGGCTTTAAGGCCAAGGCGCATACGGTCATGGACGGTGAGGTTTTACAGCCACCCTTGTTGCTGCTGTCGGGTCTGGGCGAGGTGAGCCGCATTGGCGAGGTGATCTTGAATCCCTATCTTGGCCCACGCCTGAAATCCGGTGTCATCACGACCGACCTGCCGATGAGCCATGACAAACCCATCGATTTTGGCCTGCAAAAATTCTGCGAATCTTGCAAGAAATGCGCCCGTGAATGCCCTGCTGGTGCGATCACGGCGGGGCCTAAACTGATGTTCAATGGCTACGAAATTTGGAAATCCGACAGCCAGAAATGTGCGACCTACCGCATCACCACCCCCGGCGGTGCGATGTGTGGCCGCTGCATGAAAACCTGCCCCTGGAACCTAGAGGGCGTGCTGGCCGATGCCGCTTTTCGCTGGACGGCGATGAATATCCCCCGCTCTGCCCCGGCCTTGGCCA
>JBLIGH010000074.1:0-10741 GCA_047636855.1 Pseudorhodobacter sp. | reverse complement strand
CCAACCGCTTCAGGGCTTCGACCAGCAATGGGGCGACCTCATGCGATCCCAATACGCCAACGATACCGCACATTATTGTTTATCCTTCTGGCGCTTGGCCTTAGCGGCCTCATACATATCCATCAATCGCACGGCAAGGCCCGGCTTATTGACCTGTTTGGCGCGCCCCAAGGCAAGCGCCTCGGCCGGCACGTCTTGCGTGATGACAGAGCCGGACGCCGTCATGGCATCGCGACCAATCTTCACCGGCGCGATCAGCATCGTGTTCGAGCCGATGAACGCGCGCGGGCCGATGTCGGTGCGGTGCTTGTTCACGCCATCATAATTGCAGGTGATGGTGCCCGCGCCGATATTGGTTTTCTCGCCGATATGCGCATCGCCCAGATAGGTGAGGTGGCCAACTTTAACCCCCTCGTCCAGCACCGCGTTTTTGATCTCGACGAAGTTTCCGACATGCACGTCTTCGGCCAGCTCTGCCCCGGGGCGCAGCCGGGCAAAGGGGCCAACGATGGCCCCACGGCTGACATGGCAGCCTTCGAGATGGCAAAACGCTTTGATTTCCGCGCCGGACTCGATGGTGACACGGGGGCCAAACACCACATGCGGGCCAATCAGCGCGTCGCGTCCCAAAAACGTATCCAAAGCGAAAAATACGGTGTCGGGCGCGGTCAGGGTGACGCCGTTTTCCAAAGCGTCGGCACGCGCGCGCGCTTGAAACAGGGCCTCGGCCCCGGCCAATTCAGCGCGGGTGTTGATGCCCAGCGTTTCGGCCTCGTCACAGCGCACCACGCCTGCCGAAAGCCCTTTGGCGCGGGCCAGCGCCACGATATCGGTCAGGTAATATTCACCGGCGGCATTGTCATTGCCAAGGGCTGCGACCAGTTCGAAAAGCACCTTGATATCAGCACAGATAACGCCAGAGTTACAAAGGCTTATCGCGCGTTCGGCCGCGCTTGCGTCTTTATACTCGACGATCCGTTCCAAACTGTCGCCTGTCGCAATTAAGCGCCCGTAGCGCCCGGGGTCTGCGGCCTCAAAGCCCAAAACCACCACCGAATGCAGCGCCCGTGCCGCCTGCATTGCCTGCAAGGTTTCGGGACGCACGAAAGGCGTGTCGCCGTAAAGCACAATCGCATCGCCCAAAGCCGTGGCCAGCAAAGGGGCTGCTTGGGCGACCGCGTGGCCGGTGCCTAGTTGCTCGGTCTGGATCACAACCTCGATGGCCTCGTCAAACCCATGCGCGGCTTTGCCGACCGCTGCCGCCTCATGCCCTGCGACAACCACGATCCGCGCCGGGTCCAAGGCCTGACCGGCCAGCAAGGCGTGGTGCAGCAAGGGGGCTGCCCCCAGCGGATGCAGCACCTTTGGCAGGTCGGAATTCATCCGGGTTCCCTGACCTGCGGCGAGTACAATAAGCGAAACGGGCATAGAAGACCTTTCCTTCGGTGTCACAACCCTTTTAAACGGGTTGGCGGGGGCTGCAAGGTGGCGTGGACACACAGCAGGTTTCAAGGCTGACATGCAAAGGGGCGGCAGATGCGGACGGTGGTTTTTGATTTGGACGGAACATTGGCCGATACCAGTGGCGATTTGATTGCCGCTGGTAATGCCTGCTTTGAGGCGCTTAATCTGGGCGCGCCCTTGGACCCGGTGGCCGATGCGCTGACGGCGTTCGGGGGCGGGCGCGCAATGCTGCGCTTGGGGTCTGTGCGGTTGGGTCTTGACTGGACCGAGCGGGATGTTGACGTGCAATACCCTGTGTTGTTAAAGGCTTACGGTGCTGCGATCGATGTTCATACCACGCTTTATCCCGGTGCCGTGGCTGCGGTGAAGGCGCTGCGTGCCGCCGGATTTGCCACCTCTATTTGCACCAATAAACCCGAGGGGCTGGCCCAAACCCTGTGCACCCGCTTGGGCATTCGTGATCTGTTTGGCGCGCTGATTGGGGCAGATACATTGCCCACACGCAAGCCAGATTCAGCGCCTTATCTGGCCGCTGTGGTGCAAGCGGGGGGCCATGTTTCACGTTCGATCTTGATCGGTGACACGGTGACAGACCGCGATACGGCGCGGGCGGCAGGCGTTCCGGTGGTTTTGGTGGGTTTTGGGCCTGAGGGTGCTGGGGTCGCACGGCTTAATCCCGATGCGATGTTGTCACATTACGACGAGTTGCCGGGGCTGGCATTGCACCTTCTGGGACCAGCCTGAGGCCGTAAAACCTTGATTGATCAGGCGCAAAACAAGTCGTGGATGGTCGAGATCATCAGTTTTGCCCGCGGATCTTCGATCATGTAATAAATGATTTTGCCGTCTCGGCGGCAAGACACCAAACCTTCCAACCGCAGGCGTGCCAATTGCTGACTGACGGCGGCCTGGCGCGAACCGAGCAGCGCCTCAAGCTCGGTCACCGATTTTTCGCCCGATATCAGATGACATAGGATCATCAAGCGCCCCTCGTGCGAAAGCGCTTTGAGGAAGTTTGAAGCGGCCTCGGCTTGACGCACCATCTGCTCGGCAGAAGGCTCGGTCACGTGCTGGTCGTGTTCGGTCGCGATCAGGGGCTTTTGCACAGACATTCAGGCACTAATTTCCGCAAAAAGGGGGTAGGATTGGTTGAGGCCTTTCATAGCGGTGAAAGGCGAAATATTCAAGAAATGGATTTAGTGACAAAGAAAAGCCCCCATCCGGGCCGATGCCAGATGGGGGTGTTGGTGTTTTGCTTTTTTAGTTCAGGTCAGCTGCGCGGTCGGCATCGACCTTTGCAGTTGCCGCAGCAACGGCTGCGTTGAACGTGTCCAATGTTTCGGCGCCCCCTGTGACCGAGGATTTGAACCATTCAAACACGGGTGCGACAGCGGCTTTGAACGCTACTTTCTCGTCCGGGCTTGGCACATAGATGTCACCGCCCTCGGATTTGAAATCGGCATAGGCTTGGATTTCTTTGCGCTTTGGCGACGCGAATGTCGCTTGTTGCAGGGCGGCAAAACCGTCCAGCACGACGCGCTTTTGACCGTCATCCAAGCTTTGGAAACGGTCATTCGACATCCACCAGAACGCCCCCATATAGCTGTGGCCATCAAGCGTCAGATATTTCAGGCCAGCATCGGGGAACTTCATGTTCATGATATCGGTGATGCCATTCGCCGTGCCTTCGACAACACCGGTTTGCAGCGAGGTGAACAGCTCTGGCCATGCGATCGGGGTTGGTGCAGCGCCCACAGCTTTCGCGGATTCTTGCGGCAGATCGGCAGGAACGGTGCGCATTTTCAGGCCAGCAAGGTCAGCCGGGCCGGAAACACGCCGTTTGGTATTGGCATAATTGCGCCAGCCGCCGGTGTTGCCAACCGTCATCAGACGGATCTTGTCATCGCTATCGGCAAGGGCTTTGCCGCGCAGGTAGCGCACGAAATCACCGGTCAGCACCTCTTCTGCAACCCGGTCATCCGACATCAGATACGGCAGGTCCAAAACCTGAATATAGGGGAAAATGCCCGCCGCACCGCCCGAGGTCGAGATATAGATATCGATAGAGCCATCGGCCACACCTGCAAGGCATTCTTCGCCTTTGGCGCAAAGCTGCGTGCCGATGAACAGCTCGACCGCAATAGCGCCGTTTGACGCGTTCTCGACGTAGTTTTTGAACACGACCAGACCATCATAGTCCTCGTCATTTTCGTTAGAATTGGCCGTGGCGCGCAGGGTGATGTCTGCGGCCAGTGCAGCGCCAGCGGTGCCGGTCAGAAGTGTCGCCAGCATCAGCGATTTCAGAGTTTGCTTAAGCATTGTAGTCCTCCCATAGGTTTCTTTGGTAATTTGCAGTGTTAGTCGACGAACCCGAAAAAGCGCGGAACGGTCAGGGTCAGAGCCGGGAAATAGGTGATCAGGAAGATCACAATAACTTCGACGGCAAGGAAAGGTAGAATGGCGCGGGCGATGGTTTCAACCCGCAGCCCCGATACGGATGAGGTGACAAACAGCACCAAGCCCATTGGTGGCGTCAGCAGGCCAACGGTCAGGTTTACCGCCATGATAATCGCGAAATGCACAGAATCCACACCCAGCGAGGTGAAGATCGGCCCCAAAATAGGCCCTAGGATGATGATAGCGGGGCCCGCGTCCAGAAACATGCCAACAATGAATAGCAAGATGTTGATCAAAAACAACAAAACCAACGGGTTGTCGGACAGGCTTAAGATGATCTCGGCCAGCAGTTCCGGGGTATGGCTAAGGCTTGCAACGGTTTTGAAGGCCATCGCGGCGCCGACCAGCAGCAAGACAACGGCAGAGGTCATACCCGCGCGCAACATGATATCGGGCAAATCGCGCAGCTTGAGCGTTCGCATCACGAACAGCCCAATCACCACCGAATAGCCGACGGCAATTGCGGCGGCCTCTGTCGGGGTGAAAATACCGCCCAGAATACCGCCCAGAATGATCACCGGCGTCAAAAGGGGCCAGATGGCCTTTAGGCTGGCCGTGCCACGCTCGCCCCAGCTTGCGCGTTTGGTGCGCTGCGGCAGATCCCATTTATCCGCCATAATCCTAATCAACAGCATCAAGCTGCCGCCGATTAAAATCCCCGGGACGATGCCGGCCAGAAACAGGGCAGCCACGCTTTCGCCCATCACATAGGCATAGATGATCATGATGCCCGACGGCGGAATAATCGGCCCGATGATCGAACTTGCCGCTGTTACCGCCGCTGCAAATTTACGCGAATAGCCTTGCTGCTCCATCGCGGGGATCATCATCGAGCCCAAGGCCGAAACATCGGCCACTGCCGAGCCTGAAAGCCCGGCAAACAGCATCGACGACATCACATTCACATGCGCCAGACCGCCGCGAAAATGACCAATCATCGCTTGGCTGAATTCAACCAGACGCATGGTGATGTTCGATTTGTTCATCACCTCGCCCGCCAACATGAAAAACGGAATAGCCATCAGCGGGAAGCTATCCATCCCATTGTAAACATTGCGGTACAGCAACACGATATCGCGCTCTTGTCCGTTCAAAAACAGCAAGATTGCGGGGGCTGCGATCAACCCAAAAAACACGGGTAACCCAAGGAAAAGAAACAGCAAAAACAGTGGCAAGAAAAATGACAACATTATTCCGCCCCCAAGCTTACGCGATCAGCGATTTCGGGCAATTCATCCGTGGCCCCCATTAACTGCACAAAAGAGCGCAGGATCAATTCGACATTCACAAGGATCAACAGCGTGATCCCCGTGGCCAGCGAGGCCATTGCCCAAGCGCGCGGCACCTTCATCCATTCGCTCAGATCAAATTTGGTCGGCACCCAAAGTGCGTCAGTGGCAAAGCGGCCGCTAAAGCCCGTAACCTCGGCCCAGCCGATTTTGAAGCCGACGACCAGCACCGCGAGGGATAAAAACAGCAACACCAATTGCAACAAGGCCGCGATGATTTTCGGCATCATCAGCACCAGCATGTCAATCGACACGAAGCCACCGCGCCGAAAGGCACTGGGGGCCATCAGGCCTGTCATCCAAAGCATCAAAAACCGTGCGCCCTCTTCTGACCAAGGCAGGGCGTTGCCCAAAACATAGCGGCAAAAAACCTGGATCAAAATAAAGACAACCATCACCGCAACACAGACCACACCCAAGCTGCGCCCCAGCGTCAGGATAGCCGCGTTGAATGCGGATAGGTTCCGCGTTAGCCAAAGCACTGGGCTCATGGCTCGTTCCTCCCCCCGTTTTGATGCGTCGGTTGACGCGTTTCGCCCAGATTTTCTGGTGCCGTTTTGGGGCCTGTTCGGGCCCTTGGTGTCTTAGGCCGGGTTGAATGCCCCGTAGCCGCCTTGGCTGAACAAAAGCGGTGCGCCGTCGCACATTGCACAATGCAAAACGCGCCCCAGAATGATCAGATGGTCACCACCGTCATGTGTGGCATGTTGCACGCAGTCAAACCGCGCCAGAACATTTGGGATCACCGGGGCACCATTGTCGTTCAGATTGTGGACCAACCCCTCAAACCCTTGCCCGCCTCGAATAAACCGCGCCGAAAGTGCTGCCTGATCGGCGTTCAGGATATGAATCGCGTAATGCTGCGCCTCGGCAAACAGCGCAAACCGTGCCGAGGCTTTGGCCGGTGACCAAAGCACCAATGGCGGGTCCAAAGAGACCGAGGCAAAGCTATTGGCGGTAAAGCCCATCGGGCCGTTCGGCCCTTGCGTCGTGACAATGGTAATGCCAGTTGCAAACCGCCCCAAAGCATCGCGAAAATCACGCGCAGTCGCGGGGCTGGGGGAAAAGTTGTTTTCAGGTGTCGCGCTGATATCTGACATCAATCGACCTCACGTCCCAAAGCCAATGAGTACAGCTCAAACCAAGTCTGGCGGTCCATCTCGATCCGCAGCGCATCTGACAGCTTTGCAATTCGGTGCAGGCTATTGGTGCCCATCACAGGCAAGATGCCCGCAGGGTGACGCAACAGCCAAGCAACGGCGGCCGCTGACCAATCGCTGTCTTGCGTGGCCCCAATCTCGGCCAGCCTTTCGCGTAGTCCGGTCGAGGATTCGGCCAACAAGTGCCCGCCCGCCAGCGGTGACCAAGCCATTGGTGCCACACCGTTTTCTTGATGGAATGCGATGTCGCCATTGGTGAAAGATGCCAGCGCGCTTAGGCTCAACTCGATCTGATTGGTCACCAGCGGGGTCGTCATGGCCGATTGTAGCAATTTCCAATCCCAAGGCCGGAAATTGGACACGCCGACGGCGCGCACCTTGCCGCTGGCCACCAAAGCATCCAGACAGGCAGCGGTTTCATGATGATCCATCAACGGATCGGGACGGTGGATCAGCAACAGATCGACATAATCCGTCGCCATATCGCGCAACGAGGCCTCAAGCGATGCTGTGATATGGGCCGCTGTGGTGTCGTAATACTTGACCCGTGCTGCCGAATGGCGACCTGCGGGTGCGATAATATCGCATTTTGTCACAATCTCGATCTGGCCGCGCAGGGCAGGGGCCGCGCGCAGGGCATTGCCCAAAATCGCCTCGGCGGTGTAGCCGCCATAGATATCGGCTTGATCGATTGTGGTGATACCTTGTGCAAGGCAGGCCTCGACTTTGGCCTGCACATGTGCGGCACTGGTATTTTCAGCGTCGCCCACACGCCACATGCCATAGACAATGCGTGAAAGCTCGACCGCGCCCAAAGAAACCCGTTGCATCAGCGCCGCCCCCCCAGACCCAAAGGTGTTGCAGGGAGGCTGGCGGGAACCCGGCCATAAGCATGTGGAAGCGAGCAGGTTTTCAGATGTGGCAAAACTTTGGTTCCAAAATGATCGGCCTCATCCAGATGTGGATAGCCAGAGAAGATGAAGGCGCGGATGCCCATTTTTTGATACTCCGCAATCGCAGACATAACCTGATCGGTGGAGCCGACAAGAGCAGCACCACAACCAGACCGCGCACGGCCAATGCCGGTCCATAGGTTTGGTTCGATATAGCCAAACTGATCGGCAAGCGCGCGTGCCCGCGCCTGATGTGCGACGCCAAGGCTGATACTGTCATGGGCGCGCTCGCGGATTAGCTGGCCGTATTCATCGTCTAACTTCGAGACAAGATGTTCGGCGTATTCGCGGGCTTCGGCCTCGGTATCGCGCACAATCATATGGACCCGCAGCCCGTAATCCAGCGTACGACCATGCGCCGCGGCGCGGGCATGCACTGCGCGCATGCGTTCGGCAAGCTGGTCCTTGGGTTCGGGCCACATCAAGTAGACGTCGCATTGCGCGCCGCACAGCTCTAACGCATCCGGGGAATAGCCGCCGAAATACAACAAAGGGCCACCGTTTTGCTGATAGGGCCGCGCCGGGTCGGTCGAGACCCCTTTGAATTGATAAATCTCGCCCTCGTGGTCGATTGTATCGCGCGTCCAAGCTTGGCGCAGGATTTCGACGACCTCATGGCTGCGTTTGTAGCGAAACTTGCTGTCGGCCACCTCGCCCGGAAAATCCGAGCTGATAACGTTCAGGGTCAACCGACCTTGCAGCATATGGTCCAGCGTCGCCACCGTGCGCGCCAGCATGATCGGTTGCATCTCGCCGCATCGGATCGCCGCGAGGAAATTGATCTTGTCAGTGATGGGCGCGCAGCCTGCCACGAAAGACATGGTGTCTTGGCCGACCTGGTAGGAAGACGGGCACAGAATATTGCGAAAGCCATGGCTTTCAGCCTTTTTCACGATGGACGAGCAGTGATCCCAGCTGGAGCGCAGGCGCCCATCGGGCTGGCCAAGATATGCGTAATCATCCGAACACAGGGCGGCGAACCAGCTGACCTCGGCTGCATCTAGATCGGGCGAAGTGATGGGAACAACGGTCATATCGACGCTTCTCCGGAATTGCATTTGGTACTTGCGTAGCATTCACATTGATGTAGATCAATAGTGTATCAATTTTTGTTCACGGTTTAAAAATGCCGCAACCAGGGTCATTGCCGCTTTATCAGCAGATCAGCGAATTGCTGATCCGCGACATTGCGGCTGGGCGGTTGATTGAAGGTGAAAAGCTGCCGCCAGAACGCGAAATGGCCGTGGGTCTGGGGATTTCGGTGGGCACCTTGCGCGCCGCCTTGAAAGAGCTGGTGTCGCGCGGCATGTTGGGGCGTGTGCAAGGTTCGGGCAACTACATTCGCGCCAAGTCCAACCCCGAAAGCGTGTATGCCTTGTTCCGGCTAGAGCTGACAAGCGGCGGCGGCCTGCCAACTGCCAAGGTGCTTTCGGTCGATCTGCTGCCAAAGGATCAGGATCTGCCGGACTTTGGCAGCCACACCCATGCGCACCGCATTCGGCGCTTGCGCTATTTGTCGGGCCAGATGGCCGCGGTCGAGGAAATCTGGCTTGATGCCAGCTACAGCCGTTTTATCGATATCAACGACCTGTCTGAATCGCTTTATCTTTACTACCGCACGCGGCTGGGTCTGTGGATCGCTCGCGCGCAAGACCGGGTGGGGCAGGGCGAATTGCCCGAATGGTCCCCAGTGGTATTTCCCTATAATTGCGGCGCCAAATTGCCGCTGATCACCCGAATTTCTTGGGCGCAAGACGGTGTCCGGGCCGAGGTTTCAAAGACCTGGTATGACCCCGAAACAGTGCAATATGTGGCGCGACTAAAATGAAGATCAAGGACAGACATAAATGAAAACAACGCGGTATGGCATCATCGGCTGCGGAATGATGGGGCAAGAGCATCTGCGCAACATAGCCCTTCTGGCGAATGCAGAAGTGGTTGCAATCTTCGAACCGGATGCGGATATGCGCGCGGCTGCAGCAAGGCTTGCACCCAACGCGCAGATGGTCGGCTCTGTCGCCGAGGTGCTGGCTGTCGAGGCGGTGAATTGCTTGCTGATCACCAGCCCCAACCACGTTCACATGGACCAATTTGCGCAGATCGCCGCGATCCGACCTTTGCCGATTTTGATCGAAAAGCCGCTGTTCACCGACCCTGCCGACGCGCCGCGTTTGGCGCTGTTGCGAGCGACTTACCCCGCGCCGATTTGGGTCGCGATGGAATATCGCTACATGCCACCGGTCGCACATCTGATCCGCGAAGTGCAAGCCGCGACGGGCGGCGTCAAGATGCTGACGATCCGTGAACATCGCTTTCCGTTTTTGCAAAAAGTGGGCAATTGGAACCGCTTTAATGCACAATCGGGCGGCACATTGGTCGAAAAATGCTGTCATTTCTTTGATCTAATGCGCTTGATCGCTGGCTGCGATCCGGTGCGGATCATGGCCTCCGCTGGGCAATCGGTGAACCATCTGACAGAGGTTTACGACGGTCGAGCGTCCGATATCTGGGACAATGCCTATGTGATCGTCGAGTTTGAAAACGGTCTGCGCGCGATGTTAGAGCTGTGCATGTTCGCCGAAGGCGCGCGCTATCAAGAAGAGATCAGCGCAGTAGGGCCCAACGGCAAGATCGAATGTCTGGTGCCTGGGCCGGGCCGTTTTTGGCCAGCGCATCTGGGCGCGCCGCCAGTTGCGCAAGTTATCGTCAGCCCACGCGATCCCAAAGGTCCGCATGTTTTGGAGGTTCCAGTGGACCCGACCTTACTGCAAGCCGGGGATCACAACGGATCTACCTTCTACCAACATCAAGGATTTGTGCAGGCCGCTGCAGGGCATCAACGCCCCGAGGTAACCCTTTTAGACGGTTGGTGGGCCGTTGCCATGGGCATGGCCGCCCAAAAATCAGCCAAAACCGGGCTGTCGGTGGTTTTGGCCGACGAGGATTTTTGTCCGCGCTGAGTTTTTCTGCGCTGAAGCAAGCTCATAAATGAGATGCTGCCTTCACGTCGCCAGATATCTAAAACGGCCCAGACCAGTATCATCGCGCTGACCCCGCCGGTCAGCAAAATCATGACGACTGTAAAAGTGTCCGCACCCATCGTATTTCCTCCCGCGCCGAAAGCGTCTTCCTGCGTATAGATAGCACAGTTTGGGGCAAGAATGTGTCACAATTTATACATAATCTTATGATATACTTAACAGCTGTTAAAAAGGCTTAACTCTGCGCGCGCTTGGGCTGGAATGCAGGCCGGCTATCGGGTATTGAAGCGCCAACGTATCCATCGCCCGAGGGTTTTTTATGATGAAAGCTGCCGTAATCACGTTTCCTGGGTCCAATTGTGACCGTGACCTCGCAGTCGCTTTTGCCGATAGCGGTGCCGAGGTTTCGCATGTTTGGCACAAAGATACGCAGTTGC
>JBLIGH010000073.1:0-10793 GCA_047636855.1 Pseudorhodobacter sp. | reverse complement strand
GGATCTTTCTACAGGGACTGTTTGACGCGGAAGGTGGTGTAGCGCTTGTCGAAACGGATCAGGCGGCCGTTAGAAATGGCAACTCTGTGCGTATATGGACGCGGGCCTCCTGGTAATGCCCCCCCCGTTCGCAATCCAAAACCGCCATTACCCCGTTACAACGCCGTCCCCGACCACGATCTGCCGTCGGCACAGGGCCGCGATTTTTTCGTCATGGGTCGAGATCAGGAAGGTCGTGCCTTCGTCGCGGTTGATCTCGGCAATCAGTTCCATCACTTGCATCGCCGAGGCGCGGTCGAGGTTGCCCGTCGGTTCGTCTGCCAACACAAGTTCGGGGCGATTCATCAGCGCGCGCGCGACGGCCACGCGCTGTTTTTGGCCGCCTGACAGCTTGGTCGACGGGAAATTGATCCGCTCGGCCAGCCCCATTCGCGTCAGCAATTCGCGCCCGCGCGCCCGGGCCGCTGCGGTTTCGCGCCCCTCGCGCACGGCGGTGGGAAAGATCACGTTTTCCAACGCGGTGAAGTCCGGCAAAAGGTTGTGAAACTGAAAAACGAACCCGATGTGCAGATTGCGAAACGTCGTCAATGCGGCATCATTCGCGGTGATAAGATCTTGCCCCAGCATCGTGTAAAGGCCCGATGTCGGCTGCATAAGTGTGCCTAGAATGGTCAAAAGCGTACTTTTCCCAGACCCCGACGGGCCAAGCAGCGCCGCCATCTCGCCCGCATCCAGCTGCAATGATAACCCGCGCAGCACGCGTGTTGCGGCCTCGCCGGTACCATAGGTTTTGACCAGATCGTGGACCTGCAGCAAGACCGCGCTCATTGCCCGATCGCCGTTACCGGGTCGACCCGGGCCGCAGACCGTGCCGGCAGGATCGAGGCGAGGATCGCGCCGATTACGGTCAGCAGAATCGCCAACCCATAAGACCCTTGCGTGATGTCCAGCGGCAGCGTGCCTGCCTGAAACGCATCGCGCGACGGAAAGGGCAGCAGCGCCAGATACCCAAGGCCCGCGCCCGCAAGCCCACCCATCAACCCTATCAGCGCGCCTTGGGTGACGAAGACGAAGATCACAAAGCCGCGCCCCGCCCCCATCGCCCGCATGATCCCGATTTCGGGGCGGCGGCGGTAGGTGGACAGAAGCAGCGCCGAGGCCACCCCGATCACGATGGTGATCAGCGCAAAGCTTTTCAGGAAATAGCCGGTCTGGGCCTGCGCGTTGAGCGCCTCCATCAACTGTTCGGCGCCGTCGGTCCAGGACACAGCGTCCAGACCCGTCAATGCGCTGATCCGCAGCGCAGTCGCGTCGGCGGCGTTCAAATCGCTTAGTTTGATTTCGATCTGTGTGACGCCTTGCGGTAGCGCGAAAAGCGTGCGCGCCGTGGCGAGGCTGACATAGATGCTGCTTTCGTCCAGCCTGCCATTGCCGGTCTCGTAGATCCCGCTCAACGTCAGGATCTGCGAGACCCCGGCCGAAGATTGCAGCCGCAGCGTCTGACCAAGCCTGAGCGACAGGTCATCGGCCAGCTTTTGCCCCAACACGATCAGCCCCGACCCAAGCCGCACCGCCCCCCCGACCCTATAGCCATCAAGGTCAAGGATCGCGGATTCGAGGCCAGGCTCTACCCCCGTTACGCTGACCTGTGCCACCAGCGCCCCACGGGTCAGAAACCCCGAACCCGTGATTTGGGGCGAGACGGCGATGACGCCGGGCACGGTCTTGATCAGGGGAATATAGGTCGCGGCCTCGGCCAATGTGGCGGTGCGCGCGGTGCCCTTTTCGGCGACCGACAGAACAAGACCTTCGGGCGTGATCAAGATGGCGGGGTCGGCATCCTCTGCCTCAATGGTGATATGGCTGATGTCGCCGACTGTGCGCGACAAAATGAATTCGGCCAGCCCACCGATCAGCGCCGACATAAAGATGAAAATAAACACACCCACGGCCACCCCCAGCACCAAAAGGGCGGTCTGGGCCTTGCTTGCGGTCAGGTAGCGGGTCGCGATCTTGAGCGCATAAAGCATCAAGGCTGCCCCTTTACGGCCTGCCCGTCAACGAGACCTGCGGCGTCAGCGATCAACACATCGCCGGGCGCAAGCCCATCGGTTACGATCAGCCGTGCGGCAGGCCAATCGATCACCGCAATCGGTCTTTGCTGTGCAAGACCGTCTGCCATGACAAAGACGGCCATGCCTTGCGCGCCGGTCATGATCGCCGCGCGGGGTACTGTCAGTGCCGCCGGGCGGTTGTCGACAACAATATTGGCGGTGACGGTCAGGCCGATTGGTGCCGTCACGGGCACATCGAATGCCAGTTTCACCGCCAACCCGCCGGTCGCCTCGTCGACGCGCTGCGAAACAAAGCTGACGCGGCCATCGCGAACAGTTGTCTCGCCTGCCAATTGCAGGGCGGCAGGCTGGCCCAGACGGATCTGTGTGGCATAGGCCTCGTCCACATCGGTTTCGACGACCAACGCGCCCAAATCCGCAAGCGTCAATAAGATGGTCGAGGTATCAACAGCCTGACCCGGATCGACATTCAGCACCAAAATGGTTCCCGCCATTGGTGCGCGGATCGTGAAATGGCCAAGCTGGATCTGTGCCTGATCGAACAGAGCTGTGGTCCTGACCACCTCTTGCGCCGCCGATTGCATGGCCCGCGCGGCATCCTCTAGCACGGTGCGGGCTGCATTGGCCCCAAGTGCTTTGGTGCGGTCATAGATTGCTTTTGCGTCGTCTTGCGCGACGAGGGCTGCGTCCAACCCGGCTTTTGCCTGCCGAACAACCGCTTGCTGCGTCGCCTGATCGATCTGGGCCAGATCTGCGCCTGACGCTACGACATCGCCTTCGGCCACGACGACCGCGGCCAAAGTTCCGCTGACCAATGGGCGCAGGTCCACCGACCGCAAGGCCTCGATCCGCCCGTTGACGGCCAAAATCCGTGTTACCGGGGCAAGGGCCACGATTTCGGTAACGACCAAGGTTGTTTTGGCGGCCCAGGGCTGAAAGTACATGCCAAGCGCCAGACCTGCGGCGAGCAATCCGCCCACCCCCCAGACCCAAAGACGACGCCCCGGCTTTGGCACCACGTGGGACGGGGTCGTCGCCAGCGCCCGCAATGCCGGAACAGGATGCGTTTCGGTGTTTGGCGCTGCTGATCCCGCTATTTGGGTCGTATCCTTGTCAGCGATGGCGGGTCCCTTTTGTGACGTTGGCATGGTTTGATCCTGTGGCGAAACCGCGATGTATCCGCGCAAAACCTTTTGCTGGTTTTGATCGCTTTGGTATATTTTAGGCCGGAACCCCGCACCACGCGTTGATCTGGATCAGGGACAGACCAGGGTTGGCATGGGATATGGACCCAACACTTTCGCGCTAACCCAACGGGTCGCGAACCAATTAAGGGCAATAGGCCGACTGATGAGCAATGATCCATATGAGGCGCTTGGCGTCGCAAAAACTGCGGCGGCACAGGACATCAAAAAAGCTTACCGCAAGTTGGTTCGTGCCAATCACCCGGACCTGCACCCTGATGATCCCGGTGCCGAGGCGCGTTTCAAGGCCATTTCCGCCGCTTACGATCTGTTGAAGGACCCCGAAACCCGCGCGCGTTTTGATGCCGGTGAAATCGATGGTTTGGGCGCCGAACGCGCGCCTCGGCAATATTACCGCGATTTTGCGGATGGGTCGGACAACGCCTATCAACAAAGGCAAGGGTTTGGGTCGCAGTCCGATCCGGCGGATATTTTCGCCGAGATTTTGCGCAACCGCGGGCGTGCGCCGGGTGGCGACGGTTTCGGTGGTCAAGGGTTCACGCAAGCCGGCCCCTATCTGCGCTATACGCTTGAGGTGCCGTTTTTGGAGGCCGTGCGCGGGGCCGAAACCCGCATCACCTTGCCAGACGGTCAAAGCCTTTCAGTCAAGATCCCCAAAGGCACCGAAGACGGGCAAACCTTGCGGTTGCGCGGTAAGGGCGGGCCGGGCTACGGCGGTGGACCCTCTGGGGACGCGCTGATTACCATCGCGCTGCGCCCGCATCCGGTGTTTCGACGCGAGGGTGATGATATCTTGCTGACGTTGCCCATAACGATCGACGAGGCCATTCTTGGTGGCAAAGTGACCGCACCCACAATCGATGGGCCGGTTGGCCTGACGATCCCCAAAGGGGCCAGCTCTGGGCGGGTTTTGCGCCTGCGTGGACGCGGGGTTGCGCGTGCGGGCCGCACGGAAAAGGGCGACCAGAAGGTCGAGCTTCGGATTGTGGTGCCGCCCGACACTGATGATGCGTTGCACGACTTTCTTGCCAATTGGCGCAAGACCCATCCGTTCGACCCTCGGGTGGAACTGCTGAAAGGCGCCGAGATATGACCGACCAGTTTTCCGAAGAAGACGTCATCACCACCGTGACCCGGCTGACCCGCAGTCAGCTTACCCAGTTTGTAGAGGTTCAGCTGGTCAAGCCGCAGCAGGCAGAGGGCGGCTATGTCTTTCGCCGCATCGATATCGCAAGGTTAGAGCTGCTGTGCGACCTGTCCGAGGATCTTGATCTGGACGAGGTGGCGATTGGTGTGGTGATCTCGTTGCTGGATCAGCTGCATGCGGCCCGGTCCGATCTGGCCGTGATGACGGGCGCAATCGATGCCCTGCCAGCGGATCTGCGCAGCGGCATCTTGGCCGCTTTGCAGTCGCGGTAAAAGCGCCGCCCAAGGCGACCTTGGACGGATGGGCGACCTTGGAAGGGGGGCGCGCGCTAAATCACAGCGACAGCCTCGGCCAGCAGGTCGCGCACTTGGCCTGCTAGGGCCTGAAGGGCTGCGTTCTCAATCGCCTGCATCGAGGCCACCGGATCGACCGCGCTGACCTCGACCCCGCCGTCAACCTCGCGCAAGATCACGTTGCAGGGCAGCATCGCGCCGACGCGCGGCTCTATCCCGATGGCCTGGTGCGCCATCTTCGGGTTGCAGGCGCCCAGAATAACATAAGGCGGCATTGCGACATCCAGCTTCTTCTTCATCGTTGCACTGACGTCGATTTCGGTCAGCACGCCAAAGCCCTTGCCTGCAAGCGCCGCTCGTGTTCGCGCGTCAATGTCCTTGAACGCGGCACCGTCGAACATCCGGTTGATGGTGTAATTCATCGAAGTTTTCTCCTGTTTTTGGGGGGGGGCGGGCTTAAGCGTAAGGCCGGGTAAAATGTGCAATCTGCGGCAGATGCTATCACCGACCCCGGTTGCGTCCTTGATCGAGATCAGAGCGTGCAGTGCGGATTGGATCTAGCAATAGCGCGCAGGCATGTGGAAGTGCCGAAAGACCAAGATAGCAGCCGAAAGGGTTGAACAGTGACCTATCCACCCGGCGTTCGCGACCTCGCCCTTCGCCTTGGGGCCGATCCGGCCCGCCAACCTCTGGGGATCGCCATGGCGCAAACCGGAAGCATGAGGCTTCGCCTTGCCACGGATTGCTGGCATTCGTTCACTGCACATCAGACCATATCGGTCGCTTGTCGCGCTTTTACCTGGAACGCGCGGTTTGCTCGTTTCGGCCTGCTTCTCGGTCACAGGCGCGCTAAGCCGTTTCAACCACCCCCTTGGCGCGGCCATTTTGCCGACTACCGGCTGCAACAGGGGCGCGGGACCCCCTTCAAGGGCCATGTCGCCTGGCAGATCGAGGGCGTGGATACACCTTATTGGAAGGGTGCATCGACCCGCTGGTCAATGGCGGGCGCATAGTGTTTGCGGGCGCAGAAACCCACCGAGCGCAGGCCACACAGGGTTTCGGGTATCCGTCGGGCCAGCAGGCATATGACATCAGTTCAGGAAAGCAAATCGAATGAACATCCTGTTTCAAGACCGCCTTCAGGCCACGCTTTTAACCATTTCGACGCTTGGGCTGCTTGTGGGGCTGGCCCTGCGGTCTGCGGGCCTTGCAGATGCGGCGGCGCTGGCTTGGTCGCTGGGCGTCATCCCCATCTTGATGGCTTTGTTGTTCGAGATTTACCGAACCCTTGCCAAGGGTGACGTCGGGCTTGATATCGTGGCCGCATTATCGATGTCTGCGGCCCTTTTCTTTGGCGAGGCGCTTGCGGCAGCGGTGGTGGCGTTGATGTATTCGGGGGGTAAATTGCTGGAAAGCTATGCCGAAGGGCGGGCACGGCGCGAAATGCAGGACCTTCTGTCGCGCGTGCCCCGAACGGCGGCGCTTTACCGAAGGGCCGCGCTGGTCGAAGTGCCCTTGGATGCCATCGCCCCGGGGGATTTGTTGCTGATCCGGCAGGGCGATATCGCACCGGTTGATGGCACTTTGGCAAGCGAACGGGCGATGCTGGACCAGTCCGCCTTAACAGGCGAGGCGATGCCCGTGTGGTTGGAAAACGGGCAAGATGTGATGAGCGGCTCGACCAATGCGGGTGCGGCGTTTGATATGCGTGCGACTCGGCGCGCCGCCGACAGCACCTATGCCGGGATTGTCAGGCTGGTTGATGCCGCACAGCAATCCAAGGCGCCGATGGCGCGTTTGGCGGATAAATACGCGCTGCTTTTTCTGGCGGTGACAGTTTCGCTGGCGATTGCGGCCTGGTGGTTCACGGGTGATCCGATTCGGGCTGTGGCGGTGCTGGTCGTTGCAACGCCGTGCCCATTGATTTTGGCGGTGCCGGTGGCGCTGGTGGCGGGGGTGTCACGCGCAGCCCATTATGGCGTGCTGATCAAGGGGGCCAAGCCGCTAGAGGCGCTGTCGCAAATCAAGACGCTGATCTTGGACAAAACCGGCACCTTGACCGATGGCCGCCCGCAGATAGTTTCGATCCAGAGTTATGGCGCATTGACCGAAGACGAGGTCCTGTATTTCGCGGCATCGCTTGATCAGGCCTCTAAACATCCGATTGCGCAGGCGATTGTTGCGGCGGCAAGCGCGCGCGGCCTTTTGTTGCCCACTCCGTCTGACGTGATCGAGACATCGGGCGAGGGTGTTGCGGGAACAATTGACGGGCGCGCGGTTTTGGTCGGCGGGTCCGACTTTGTCGCCGCACGGGCCGGCGCGTTGCACCCAAAAACTTCGGTAGAAGACAGCGGGGCGGTTCACGTCGCCTTGGCGGTGGATGGCAAGCTGGCCGGGCTGTTGGTAATGGCCGATGCGCTGCGGTTGGGGACCACAGAGCTGCTGGCGGGGCTACGTCGCAACGGCATTCAGCGGATTTTGCTTGCGACCGGCGATAGGCAGGCGGTTGCGGAAGCTGTGACCAAAGGTCTTGGCTTGGATGCGGTTTACGCCACTCTGACGCCTGATCAGAAGGTGTTGCTGGTTTTGTCCGAGCGCAAGAACGGGTCGGTGATGATGGTGGGCGACGGTGTGAACGACGCGCCAGCACTTGCCGCTGCCGATATCGGTGTGGCGATGGGCGCGCGCGGTGCCGCCGCATCCGCCGAAGCCGCAGACGTTGTCCTTCTGGTCGATCAGCTTGACAGCCTTCTGCCGGGATTGCTGATTGCACGTGGTGCGCGGCAGATCGCGCTGCAAAGCGTGGCGGTCGGGATTGGCTTGTCGGTCATCGGCATGATCATCGCGGCGTTCGGATATATTACACCTGTGCAAGGGGCGATGCTTCAAGAGCTGATCGACGTGGCGGCAATCTTGAACGCGCTGCGGGCGCTAAGGATCGATGTCACACGAGGGCAAACGGTATCGGCGCGCCCCGTTGCGGCAGTCGGGGCCCACGAATTGACCCACTAACACTGTGACCAGCGGCAAAACGCTGGTCTTGGGGGCCGCTCGATTGCGCCGCTTTACCGCCGCGTGAAGCCCGCTTCCAGCCTTGCCACTTCGACCCAGAAAGATGTCTTACGGCTATGATTGTCGCTGACCCATGCGGCAAAGCTGGCATGAGGTGCGATGGACCCGTAGTCTTCAACCCGTGCATCCAGTTCCGCGCATTCCACCAGATGCCGTGCAATATGGGCATAGCGGCCCGGCCGCGCTTTGGTCAGGGCGAAATCAATCATTGCCCGCAAAACAAGTATCGCGGCAAGGGGGTAGCGCTCGGCCAGCGTCTCGGCTGCGAGGGTTAGAATTTCAAAGTGATCACCGTCAAGTTCCGCATGGCGCGATAGGATTAGTTTTGCGGCATGGTCATGGGCGGGCCAGTTCATGAAAAATGACAGTGACAACAGCGCATGCGGAAAGGCGCTGGCGTAATCCATCGCGCGGTCTTCAGCCTCGATGTCATCGAAATCGGGCAGGCGTTTCAGATGGCCGCGCAGATGCGGTGCCGACAGGGCGCGGGTGAAACAGTGCCACCGAAAGGCTTGGGCTTCGTCGGTTTTGCCCAAAGCCTCTAGCGCGTCGATCCTTGCGTCTTGCCATTCGACGGGGACCCAGCGGGCCTCATCGACCTCGGCACGATCCAGAAAATCAAGGGCCTCTTGCGCGCGCCCCGCAGCCATGAGGCGGATGGCAATTTCAGCGGCCACTTTCGGCACCCGCCGAGTGTCAGCCGGATAACGCGCGATAAAGGCATCAGCGTCGCCTTGGGCATCGGCAATCTGGCGCAGCGCAAGATCGACGGTGCTGATCCGGTTCCGCTCCATCACATCATGGGCGTAAACCGCGCCGCCGCTGCCATAGCCGACCTTTTCCCATTCGTCTTTTGCCGGCACCGCAATCGGGCTGGCGGACAGCGCCGTGACCCGCAATTTCAGATGCTGCAAACCTGTCTTGCCAAGTGCGGGCGCCAGAAGCGGGATCAATTCGTCATATTGACCGTAGCCATTGTCCAACAGCGCATCCAGCATTTGGCCGGTGAAACCCTCTGACGGCAGCGCCGCATCCAGTGCGACCTCGCCCAGCTGCGCGCAGGCCTCGTGGAAAATGCCGATAATCGTGCCGCTGCTATCGTCGCAGCGGTCAAAAACCGAATTCGCTAGGCCAAGAAAGCGCCATAACAGGTCAACCGCCATCGCGCGGTCACCCGGGGCCACCTGCTGCAAAATGGCCGCCAGTTGAGTTTGCAGATCCACCGCAAGCGCCTTGCGCCGTTTCCAGGTGACCATAGTGCGCGCACGGGCGATAGCGGCCAAACGCTTGGCTATTTCAACCGCCGCCTCTTTTGGGCCTTGCTCACCCGCCAAGGCCAGCCGCAATCGCCGCTTTGCAGGGGCCGAGCCGGTGCTTATGTCCATCAACAATTCCGCCAAAGCGGGCGCGCCCAAGGCTTCAAGGTTTTTGGCATTTAGGGTGGTCTTGGAGGCCATCAGTCGATCCTGCTAGGGTCCCGGAAGTTTAGACCATATAGCGCGGCAGGCAAAGATGCCTTGCAAGCGGCAATATCGCGAGGCGACTAGCGGCGAATTCCAACGAAGGCCAGTGGGGATCTGACGCCTTGGGTCGCCGACAGGTCAAATGGGGGTTGCGAGCGGTGTTTAACCCCACCCACAAAGCGCCGTCAGACAGCATCTTGATAGGTTTCACGCAGGCATTCGCCACCGGGCGGCACGCTTTGGCCCCGCCCGCTTATGGCTTTGCAGGCCCTATGCGCCTGTGACCAAAGTCCACCAGATTTTGCCGCTTTCCTCTTGATGCCAAGCAAAGCCAATCTGGTTGGCTTGCGGGTCCAAGATGACATCGCGGGTGTCGGGCACGGACATCCAGGCTGCAAGTGTTTCGAGCTCTGTTTCAAAGGTTTCAGAGATCAGCTCGCCAACCAGACGGCCCGTGTAACCAACCCGTTGCACCCGATCAAACGGGGACGAGCCGTCAGAGCCGAAATGCCAAGGCCGGTTTTGGACGGACATATCGCGCGAATGGGTCTCTGCCGCGGCATTCAGCTGGGCGTTATACTGCAGCGGCTGTGCGCCCTTGGCAGCCCGTAGGGCATTGACCGAATCAAGCAGTCTGAACGGAACTTTCGCTTCCTGCTCGCCGGCTATACGGTAAACTTGCGGCAAGGGGCGCCCATCGCTGCCCAAACGAATTTCGGGCTTAGGTGCGCACGCCGCTAACGCAACTGACACACACAAAACAACCACTGACAAAGCGTTCATATTCATCCCATCTGATGCAACCAATGTCGTCTTTAACGAAATCTATGTGTTTGATCAAACCCAACTCGGTGTGACTTTTTCGACGAACGATAGATTGATTTGCCGAATCCCGGCAATATCTATATATTATAGGCGAAATCGGGTAAGGAGTACGGCCAATGAACGCCGACCGCATGCAGAAAATCAATCGCCGTACCCTTCTGGGCGGTGGGGCAGTAGGGCTTGGCATGACAGCTATGCCTGCGCTGGCGCTCGACAATTCGACAGAATTTGAGAAGCCGAAAGTGGCGCGGAACAACATTTCCAGCTTTCGGATGCTGGATTGGCGGCCTTATTTCAGCGATACGCGCAATGGGGCTGTGCTGGTGGACATCACCTCACGCGCGCTGCATTTTTGGTCAGAAGATCAGGCCATATATAAGCTTTTCCCGACCTCTGTTCCTTTGACTGACGACTTGACGCGCCTTGGCCGGACACAGATCGTGCAAAAGGTCATTGGGCCAACTTGGCGGCCAACGCCTTCGATGAAAGAGCGCAATCCAGAGTGGCCCGACTTTGTGCCTGCAGGGCCGGATAACCCATTGGGAACGCATGCGCTTCATTTGTCTTGGACCTATTACCGCATTCACGGCACCCATGATACGCGCAAGATCGGTCGCCGCTCTTCGAATGGCTGTGTTGGACTTTACAACGAGCATATTGCCCAGCTTTTTGCGTTAACGAAGGTCGGTACTCAGGTTCTTTTGATTTAAGTT
>JBLIGH010000072.1:0-10814 GCA_047636855.1 Pseudorhodobacter sp. | reverse complement strand
CAACGGCTCCCAGATCATGGCTGATGAACAGGCCCGACACGCCGGTGCGCGCCTTCAGATCGCGCAGCAGATCCAGCAGCGTCGCCCCCGTGGTCGCATCCAGCGCCGAGGTCGGCTCGTCAAACAAAATCAGTTCCGGCGCGCAGGCCAAAGCCAGGGCCAGCACAACGCGCTGTTTCTCGCCGCCAGATACTTCATGCGGGAAACGGTCCGCCATGGCGGCAGGGTCTGGCAGCCCGACCATGTCAAGCAGCTCTCGCATCCGCACACTTGCCTGCGCTGCATTCATCGGCTCATGGCGCAGCAAGGTTTCGGTGATGTGGTCGCCAAGTGTCTGGACCGGGTCCAGCGACAACCCGGCATTTTGGAACACCATCGCGATGCGTTTGCCGCGCAACGCCGCCAGCACCGCCTCGGGCGCGCCAATCAGCGCGTCACCGCCTAAGGTAATCGTGCCCTGCTCGTTCGCCACTTGCCCCGGCAGATCGCGGATAATCGCATTGGCAAGCGAGGATTTGGCCGAACCGCTTTCCCCCACCAGCCCGACAATCTCGCCGCGCCCAATGGTCAGCGAGACATCGGTCAAAATGCGGACCGGCCCCGTCGGTGTATGGTAACTCAGTGAATAATTTTCGATGCTCAGTGTCATGTCAGTGCCCCGTCTTGGGGTTCAGCACGTCGCGCAACCCGTCACCCAGCAGGTTGAACCCGATGGCCACCAGCGCAATCGCCCCGCCCGGCACGATGATCGGCCAGGGCGAGCGGAACATATGCTCGCGCCCCTCCGAGATCATCAAACCCCATTCGGGGGATGGTGGTTGCGCGCCAAGGCCCAGAAACGACAGGGTGGCCAATGTCATAATCGCAAAGGCAACGCGGATCGTCGCCTCGACAATGATCGGGGCCGCAACATTGGGCAGGATCTCTGCCAAAACGATCCAGCCTGCCCCTTCGCCGCGCGACCGTGCTGCCGCCACATAATCCAAAGCGCGCACCTGTAGCGTGACCGCCCGGCTGATCCGCGCCATGCCGGGTGCAAAGGCGATGCCGATGGCAATCACCGCGTTAAGCGCCGACGATCCCAGCGCCGAGATGATCAGCAAAGCGAACAGCAGCCCCGGAATGGCCATCACTGCATCGACAAGCCGCATCACAACCTCATCCACCCAACCGCCCAGATATCCCGAAACGATACCCACCAGCGCGCCGATCACCGTGGCAATCACCGTGGCCAGCAGCGCCAGCAAGACGGTCGATTGCGCGCCGACCAGAACCCGGCTTAGCAGGTCACGCCCGAACCAATCCGTCCCCAGCGGAAAAGCCGCCGAGGGGGGCGCGAAACGGTCGCCAAAGTTCATCGCCTCGGGGTTGGACGGGGCAAGCCAAGGGCCTAAAACCACCAGCAGCATCAAGAGGCCCGTCAAGACAAGCCCCACCGCAGCTTGTGGGTTTCTAAAAAGCGCGCGGATCACGTGAACTGTATCCTTTTGTCCAGCGCGGCATAGGTCAGGTCCGCCCCGAGGTTTGCCAGCGCATAGGTCATCGACATGATCAGCGCGCCAGCCTGAATCATCGGCAGATCGCGGTTCTGGATCGCTAGGATCAACTGCCGCCCGACGCCGGGAAAGGCAAAAATCTCTTCGACCACAATCACGCCGCCAATCAGATAGCCGATGTCCAGCGCGATGACCGTAATCGCGGGCAGCATCGAATTGCGCAGCGCATGTTTGAAAAGCACTTGGCGGCGCGACAACCCGCGCAAATGGGCCGCGCGGATGAAATCGCTGTTCAGCGTATCCACCATTTCCGAGCGGACCATCCGGCTGATATGCGCCAGCAAAATGATCGATAGCGTGATCACCGGCAGCGCCAAATGGTGCAACGCATCCAACGGGTCCACCCAAGGCGAGGCGTAACCCGAGGCCGGAAACAGCCCAACAGTCGGCCCCGCCAACCAAGCCAGAAGCAAGGTCGCCAGCACGAATTCTGGCAGTGAAATGCCCAGATAAGACACCACCGAAACCCCCAGATCCGCCGCCCGGCCACGTTGCGCCGCAGCCCAAACGCCCAGCGGAATTGCCACGGCACAAACGGTCACCAGTGACAAAACCGCCAAGATCGAAGAGCGCCCGAACGCCTCGAGGATCGTCGGACCCACCGGCTGGCCCGTGCGCAGGCTGATCCCAAAATCACCGCGCAACACGCCGCCCAGCCAATCCAGATACTGAACCGGGGCTGGCCGGTTCAGCCCAAGGCGCTCGGTCAGTACCGCCATCGCCTCGGGTGTTGCGTTTTCGCCCAGGATCATTGTCGCGGCATTTGCAGGCAATAGCTGCGTCACCCCGAAGACGATCATGGAAACGACAAGCGCCGTCAGCACCATGTAAAACAGACGCTTGATCAGAAATGGTGCTGACATTGCCCGTTACCGTGTCGGCGCATCGGCGGCCAGCGCCACCCGGTGCAACGCATAATTCGCACCGCGTGGGTGTTGCTCGTAGTTTTCGACATATTGCGCCTTAGCGCCAAGCAAATCGAAGAAACAAGGAACCAAGGCAGGCACTTCGTCGCGCATCAGCTTTTGAGCTTCGGCATAAAGCTCTGTCCTTATGCTGGCATCAACGGTCGCATCGGCTGTGGCCACCAGCGCATCGAACGCCGTATTATTCCATTTCGTCTCGTTCCACGAGGCGTTGGAGGTAAACAGCAGGTTAAAGATCGTGCCCTCGGTCGGCTGCATATTGTAAAAGCCGACGTAGAACGCGCCTTTCTTCCAAACCTGATCCAGATAGCTCGGATGATCCATCGTCTTGACCGCAATGCGAAAACCCGCAGGGGCCGCCATCTCGCGCAGAACCACGGCCAGGGCCGAACGGTAGCCGGGTTTTTCCGATGCGATCAGCTCCAGATCCAAACCATCGGGATATCCGGCCTCTGCCAGCAAGGCTTTGGCTGCTTCGGGGTCATATTTCTTGATCGGCGCATCGGCGAAATAGGCATAAGAGGCATTCACCGGGCTGTCGTTGCCCGGCGTGCCGTAGCCTTCAGCCACCAGCTCGACCATCGCCTCGCGGTCCACCGAAAGGGCCAGTGCTTGGCGCACACGCAGGTCATTCCAGGGTGCGACCTGTGTATCCATCACCACATCAAGGAATCGGCCTGACGGCGTGCGCAAACCATCGATGCCCGCCGAGGCGCTGATACGCGCGAAATCCGTTGGTTGCACGTCCATCATCATATCGACTTCACCAGCCAAAAGGGCTGCGTTAGAGCCTGCTGCATCGGGGAAAGTCAGGATTTCAACCCCGGCCAGATAGGGCTGGCCCTGGATGAAGTAATCATCGCGTGCCTCGAAAATCGCAGATTGGTCGGCGTTGAACGCGACCATCCGAAACGGGCCCGACCCAACCGGCGTCTGTGCCAGGCTGTCAAAGTCGTCGGCAATCACGCTGGCAGGCAACACTTTGGCCGTGGGATAGGTCAATGCCACCGGCAGGTCGGCAAACGAGCTAGAGGTCGTGATGACAACGGTGGTCGCATCCAAAGCCGTCACAGTGGCGATCGGACCCAGATTGCGCCGACCCGGCGCGGCTGTTTCAGGCGCAAGCAGCTTGTCGAAACTGGCCACGACATCAGCCGCCGTTACCGCCGCCCCGTTGGAAAAGACCGCATCGCTGCGCAGCTTGAAGGTCCATTCGGTGGCGTCGCCATTGGCCGACCATTCCGTCGCCAGATCCGGCTGCGCCGTCATGTCGGCGCCCAGCGTCGTCAGGCCGGAATAAAGCATTTCGGCAATCATATATTCCGGGTTGGTGCGCACCAGCATCGGGTTCAGCACCTGAGGTGTTACGTTGACCGACACACGCAACGTGCCGCCCGGGGTCGCATGGCTGGCAGCCAGCGCAGGCAAGGAAAAGGCCAGCGCGCCGGTCGCGACAGTGGCGTTGAGGAAAGCTCGGCGGGTTATTCGGGTCATTGTGTCGTCTCCTTGTTGGGTTTGGAAAATCCCTGTTGATCAGGGCTTCGTGTTGGGTCGGGATGAAAATCGTCGGATAGGAACAGCATCACGGCCTCGGCAAGGGCGTTCAGATCGCTGGTCGTGGTGAATTCGTCAGGGCCATGCACATTATTGTCAGGCCGCATCAGACCCCCAAGCAACATGTGCCGCACCCCGGCATTCTGCACCCAACCGAAATCCGAAGAGGTGCCAGAGCCGTATTTGGTGAACGCATTCACTGGCAGACCAAAAGCCTGCGCGCGTGCATCCGTCCAGCGACCCGTCCAAGGCCCATCGGGATCGGCCACAGGCGGCAGATGCCCGATCTGCGCGATCGACCAATCCACAAGGCGGGTAGCGCGCAAGGCTTGCGCAACGCACAGCTTGATTTCGGCTTTGACGGCTTCGGCCCCCTCTTCCGGCGCGTAACGGCGGTTCACGACCATCCGGCAACTGCCCGGCAAAGCCGAGCCTTTATCGCCTGCATGCATCGCGGTCACACTAAGGCGCGCGCGCAGCGGGGCCTCGCCCGGCGGTGGCGGCATGGCAGAGGTCCGGGCCTCGACTTGATCTTTAAGCTTGGCGAGGGCCGTCAGAACCGGCACCATTTCCTCTAGCGCATTAACGCCGCTATCGGGCCGACCGGAATGAACCGCCCGGCCTTGCCCGGTGATCGCAAAATCCATCGAACCGAAACACCCGCCCCAGATGCGCGGCGCGGCGCTGCCGTTGAGGTTTAGCAAAACCTCGGGCAGGGTCATGGTTTCGGCCAAATAACGGATACCGGGGTAAAGCCCGCCTTCCTCGTCCGTGCAAAAGGCCAGCACGGGGCGAAAGCGCAGCGCCTTGCCTTCGGCTTTCAGGCGGCGTAACGCCGCGAAAACCGCCGCAATACAGCCTTTCATATCGGCAGTGCCGCGCCCAAACAGCCGATCGCCGTCCCGTGTCAGGGTCAAAGCCGGTCGCGTCCAACCGTCGCCCACGGGGGCGGTATCGCTGTGAAAATAGATCAACGCCTCGGGCGCATCCTTGGGGCCCAAAGCGGGCCGCAGCAGCAGATTGACCCGTGCGCCGTACACGCCTTCGGTGCGCCACAAAGCTTGCGGCACCTCGATACGTTCGGCGTGGCCACCCAAATCGGCGGCCAACCTCTCGACTAAGGCACAAAAACCAGTGTAGTCGCCTGCGGGTGGAAAACACGTATCGAACCCGATGAGCGCCGCAAGATCAGCGTGCATCTCTTCATCGTCAAGGGTTTCGACACTAGCATTTCTCATTACTATATAGTTTACAAGAATCTGAGTCGATGCAAGAGGAGAGAGCGCGGAAATGTTGGGCACTTCGCGAAAAGGTCTTGGCGAGACGCTGACAGCAAACCCCCTGCACGAACAGGTGGGCGAGCGAATCATCGAACGGATTGTCGATGGCACATGGCCTGAAGGCTTCGTTCTGCCGCCCGAGCAAGAGCTGGCCCGCCAGCTGGGCGTCAGCGAAGGTACGATCCGCCGCGCCATGCAGGCCCTAACGGCCGACGGCTTGCTGATGCGCCGCCGACGGACGGGCACCGTTGTGACAGGCCGCGCGCCTTGCCATAGCCTAGAACATTACTATCGGTATTACCGGTTGCATTCGCGTGAAGGGCGACTTGTCCAGTCCCAGACCCGAAACCTCGACCTTGGGCGACGCCCCCCGACGGAAGCCGAGATTGTGCGCTTGAAGCTGCCCGATGCAAGCGAGGTCGGCACCTTGACCCGTATTCGCCTGTCAGAAGGCCGGCCCGTGATGATCGACCGGATCGTGCTGCCGCTGCACCGGCTGCACAGCTTTCCAAACGACGTGGCCGAAATGCCGCCGTTAATTTACAAATGGCTGCTGGACAACCACGGGCTGCGGCTGGGCGCGCTGCGCGAAACCGTCACAGCGCGGCTTGCAACCGATGCCGACCGCGTGCTGCTTGAACTGTCCGAGGCACCCGAGGCCCTTTTGGACATCGACGTGACCGCTTATGATCAAATGAACGAGCCGTTGTTGCTGATGCATCATGCTGCCCTGACCAGCGCGCATTGCTTGGTCAACGAAGTCAGGTGAGGCCGCGCCGGCCGGTTCCAGCGCGCAAACAGCACCGATGAGGCCCGGTTTGGCGCAGTTGTACCCGTCACAATATACCTAGCCCGCAGGGCTTGCCCCTTGGTGTGGGATCGGCCAGCTTGCCCCGAACAAAGGGAGGTAGATATGCATCCAAACCCCGCATTTCGCCATCTGACAGAGGCTGAGGCCTTGGACATGGCCTATGCCCGCGGTTTTGGCCAGCTTTCGGTGAACGGCGAGGCTGGACCAATTGCGGCGCATATCCCGTTTGAATTGGGCGTGGGCGAGGTGCATCTGCATATGGCCCGCTCTAACCCGATTGCCCGCGCGGCGTTGCCGATGCCTGCGCTGCTGGCTGTGACTGGGCCAGACGCCTATATCTCGCCCGATTGGTACGACACAGCCGATCAGGTGCCGACATGGAATTACACCGCCGTTCATTTGCGGGGCCTGTTGGTGCCTCTGCCGCTGGACGCCCTGCGCCCGCATCTGGAACGGATGTCCGCGATTTTCGAGGCGCGGCTGGCGCCCAAAACCCCTTGGAAAACCGCCAAGATGACGGATGACGCGCTTGCCCGCATGATGCGAATGATCTTGCCCTTTCGGCTGGTTCTGCGCTCGGTCGAGGCCACCGTGAAGCTGGGCCAGAACAAATCCGCCACGGCAAGGGCAGGCGCTGCTGCGGGCATAAAGGCCACGCCCGTCGGGATGGAAGCCGCACAAATTGCCGCGATGATGCGCGCGGTTTAACCCGACGTTGCAAGCAAAGCAGTCTGGCCGTAGCATTCAAGACCAATCGAGGAGGATACGATGCCACTACCCCTTGCCCCAATCGCCCTTTTCGCGCTGCGCGGCAGCGCTGTCGCAGCCTCTGTCTGGGCCATCCGGCGTGGTTTGCGTGCGATCAGCCACGCAGGCCGGACCGATCAACGTGCCGAAGACGCTTTTGACGATCTGGGCGAAGGCCTTAGCGCGCACCAGCCCGCTGATCGGGCAGAAGACGCACAGCACAACGGCGCTGCCCGGTTTCGGCGCGTGATTCGCTGGGGCGATAAGACCATCGAGCTGGATGCAGCTTTGATGACGCGTCTGCGGATACGGCGCAAATAGCGCCACAAGATCTGAACACATCGAAACCCACAGCGACCCGCTGCCCAAAAAGGACTGACAATGCGTCTGCATCACTCTCAAACTTCGCCCTATGTCCGTAAAATCATGGTTTTGCTGGCGGAGACTGGCCATTCTGACCTGTTGACCCTGGTGCCTGCCGCTGGCAACCCGTTGGATGCCAGCGCCATGCCTGTGGACCAAAACCCGCTTGGCAAAATTCCGGCGCTAGAGCGTGAAGACGGCCCCGCCCTTTATGATAGCCGCGTGATCACCCGCTACCTGGACGATCACCTGAAAGCCGGCCTTTACCCGGCAGCCCCGCGCCTATGGGAAACGCTGACACTAGAGGCAACAGCCGATGGGATCCTCGATGCGGCGATCCTTATGGTTTATGAGGCCCGCGTGCGCCCGGATGACAAGCGTTTTGACGCTTGGGTTGAAGGGCAATGGAGCAAGATCGACCGGACTTTGGATGCGGTCGAAAGCCGCTGGGTTGGCCATTTGCAAGGCCCGTTGGATATGGGGCAAATCGCTATGGCTTGCGCCTTGGGCTATCTTGATTTCCGCCATGCAGGCCGCGAATGGCGCAAAACCCGTCCCTTGCTGGCCGCTTGGTACGCCACGTTTGCAACGCGCGACAGCATGACGGCCACAGCACCGCCGCTGGCCTAAAGCGGGACGCGGGGGCTGATCCATTTATGGCACGCCCAAATTGGCCCTGCCCCCCCCATTCTAGCGCGCAGCCATAAACTTGATCCGCGCTTTGGCCGCGCGCGGATCACTGCGGAAAGCCGCAAGACTCAGGCCGATATCGCCATGGCGAATTGTCGCAGCTAGCAACCCTTGCCGGGCAGCAATTTTGAGGCATACCGCTTCGAATCGGTCAAACCAACGGGTCTTGAACGGAAATTCGCGCGAATGATGTTGCATTTACACCCTCCCCCCCCCACATGCGCGCCTTTGTCAGCTAGACGTGGCGGCGTTACACCGCTAAATACCCGGATTATAAGGCTGCGGATCACTGCGGCCCCGTTATGACATGGGCCGCAGCCAGCGGCCTTCGGAAGGGAGAATTCTCGTGTCCCACGCAGACGAACACGCAGGCACCCGCAGGGACTTCCTGTATTACGCGACCGCAGGTGCCGGTGCAGTTGCAACAGGCGCAGCGGTCTGGCCGCTCGTCAATCAGATGAACCCTTCGGCGGACGTGCAGGCTTTGTCCTCTATCTTCGTCGATACCAGCGCCATCGAACCCGGCACACAGCTGACCGTGAAATACTTGGGCAAGCCCGTATTCATCCGTCGCCGTATGCAGGACGAAATTGACGCGGCCCGCGCGGTCGAGCTGAGCGAGCTGATTGACCAAGCCTCCGAAAATCCCAACATAACGGGCGGCACTGCGTCGCCTGCAACTGACCAAAACCGCACGATGGATGAAGCTGGCGAATGGCTGGTGATGATCGGTGTTTGCACCCACCTTGGCTGCGTACCGATCGGCAATGGCGCTGGCGATTTTGGCGGCTGGTTCTGCCCTTGCCACGGGTCGCATTACGACACTGCGGGCCGTATCCGCAAAGGCCCCGCCCCGCAAAACCTGCATATCCCGGTGGCTTCGTTCACCGACGAAACAACCCTCAAGCTCGGGTAAGGACATATCATGGCCGGAATTCCGCACGACCATTACGAGCCCAAATCGGGCGCCGAAAAATGGCTTCACAGGCGCCTGCCGATTGTTGGGCTGCTTTATGACACGCTGATGCTGCCGACGCCAAAGAACCTGAACTGGATGTGGATCTGGGGTATCGTTCTGACCTTCTGTCTGGCGATGCAAATCGTGACCGGCATTGTCTTGGCGATGCATTACACACCGCATGTTGATATGGCCTTCGCCAGCGTCGAGCATATTACGCGCAACGTGAATGGCGGCCATATGCTGCGCTATTTGCATGCGAATGGCGCGTCCTTGTTCTTTGTCGCGGTTTATCTGCACATTTTCCGTGGCCTTTACTACGGCAGCTACAAAGCGCCGCGCGAAGTGACATGGATCATCGGCATGCTGATCTATCTGGCGATGATGGCGACAGCCTTTATGGGCTATGTTCTGCCTTGGGGCCAAATGTCGTTTTGGGGTGCTACGGTTATCACCGGGCTGTTCGGCGCTATTCCTGGCGTTGGCGAAACCATTCAGACTTGGCTTTTGGGCGGCCCTGCCGTTGACAATGCCACGCTGAACCGTTTCTTCAGCTTGCACTACCTGCTGCCCTTCGTGATCGCCGCTTTGGTCGCCGTTCATATCTGGGCCTTCCACTCTACCGGTAACAACAATCCAACCGGGGTCGAAGTGCGCCGCACCTCGAAAGCGGAAGCCGAAAAAGACACCCTGCCCTTCTGGCCTTACTTCGTGATGAAGGATCTGTTCGCGCTGGCCGTGATCTTGCTGATCTTCTTTGCGGTTGTCGGTTTCATGCCGAACTACCTTGGCCACCCCGATAACTTTATCGAAGCGAACCCGCTGGCGACCCCGGCCCATATCGTGCCCGAATGGTACTTCTTGCCTTTCTACGCCATCTTGCGTGCTTTCACGGCGGATGTTTGGGTTGTGCAACTGGTGCAATTCCTGACCTTCGGCATTGTTGACGCCAAGTTCTTTGGCGTGTTGGCGATGTTCGGTGCGATTGCCGTGCTGGCATTGGCGCCTTGGCTGGACACCTCTTCGGTGCGTTCGGGTCGCTATCGCCCCATGTTCAAGTGGTGGTTCGCCCTGCTTTGCGTCGACTTCATGGTGCTGATGTGGGTCGGCGCGCGCCCGGCAGAGTTCCCGTATGACTGGATCTCGCTGATCGCTTCGGCCTACTGGTTCGCCTATTTCCTTGTGATCCTGCCGCTTCTGGGTGTGATCGAAAAGCCGCTGGCCCAGCCCGCGACGATCGAGGAAGATTTCAAGTCCCATTACGCCGAACCGGCAGAGTGAGAGAAAAGGAACTGATGAAGATGTTTCGTAAAATCGCAATCAGCGCTGTTTCTGCCCTCGTGCTGTCAACCGGGGCTGTCATGGCTGCGGGTGCCGAAGGCCATATCGAAGACGTCGCCTTCAGCTTTGAAGGGCCGTTTGGCACTTTTGATAAAAACCAGCTTCAGCGCGGGCTTCAGGTTTACACCGAGGTTTGCTCGGCCTGCCACGGGCTGAAATTCGTCCCAATCCGCACCCTTGCGGATGAGGGCGGACCACAGATGCCGGAAGATCAGGTGCGCGCCTATGCCGCCCAGTTTGACATCTTTGATGCCGAGCTGGACGACACACGTCCACGCAAGCCTACCGACATGTTCCCAAAATCGGGCCTGCCGAACGCACCGGACCTTAGCTTGATGGCCAAAGCCCGTGCGGGTTTTCACGGCCCTGCCGGAACCGGGATCAACCAGCTTATCAAAGGCATCGGCGGTCCGGAATACATCGCCTCGATCCTGACCGGTTATACGGGTGAGGAAAAAGAGGAAGCCGGCACGACCTTCTACGAAAACACGGCCTTCCCGGGCGGCTGGATTGCGATGTCTCCGCCTGTGTCGGACGGTGTTGTTGAATATGCCGACGAGCATGACAACTCGATCCACCACATCTCCG
>JBLIGH010000071.1:0-10856 GCA_047636855.1 Pseudorhodobacter sp. | reverse complement strand
GGCGTGAAATACGACAAGGCCGTCGCCAAACTGACCAAGGACCGTGATGTGCTGCTGGCGTTCTATGACTTCCCAGCCGAACATTGGAAGCACATCCGAGCAACCAACCCAATCGAGAGCACCTTTGCCACCGTCCGGCATCGCACTGGAAAACCTAAAGGCTGTCTCAGCCGCAAAACCGGTCTCGCCATGGCGTTAAAATTGATGATGTCAGCCCAGACCAAGTTGCGCAAACTGGATGCCTGAGATCATCGAAGGGATTGTATTCAAGGACGGGATCAAGCAACTTCAAAACGCCGCCTGATCACGCCGTCACCAACTTTCGGGCAAAGCTCTGCGAACATGGGGGGCGGATGATGTTCAAACAATCGCGCGTCCGCCCATTTGATACCGCATTCGGCAGGGTTTGGCACCTTGGCCGTCTTTACCCTCAAAGGGCGCAATCGCCTTTCGGCCCCCGTGAGTTCATTACTATGCGTGCCCCAGCCCGGTGAGCCCGGCCCATGTTCGCCGCAGACCTGTTCCACCATTGGGTTGAGATAGCCGTGATTTGGGTTGGGATTGCGCTTGTTGTTGTATCGCGAATCTTTGACGTCACCGGCGGCGTTTTCACACAAACTATGCGAGTGTAGCACGGTTGCTGCGGCGCGAAGACCCGATGATGCGCAGCCTGACGCTTAGGCCCGGAACGTTGAATGTCTTCAAAAGCAAAAACACACCACATAAAGTCATCCCCGTTGCGGGTGCGCGCGTAAGGGTGGTGGCTGTTTTGACCTTTTCCGAGACGCCTAGAAAGCGCTTTACCGATGAGGAACGCATCGGCTTTACGGCTGCGCATCCTGAACTCTAGGTGGCATCCCAGGCCACGCGAAACCCCTGGTGGGTTGTCGCACTATCGGGTGAATTGCCCGAGCGGGCCGCAATGCGGTACCGGTAGCAATAGCTGCGGTGGCACAAATAAGAGCCCCCTTTCAATAGCTTATAGCCCTTCATGGTCTCTAGCCTTGCGGCGGCAGCCTTTTTCAACGACTTGACTTTGAAAGGTTCCGACGTCCATTCCCACACATTGCCCGCCATGTTGTAAAGCCCGTAACCATTGGGGCTGTAGGATTTGGCGGGGGCTGTCGTCTCGTACCCATCAAGCATTAGGTTTTCATGCGGGAAATTGCCTTGCCAGATGTTGCAGGGAAACACCGATTTATCGTCCGGCTCGGCATCCCCCCAAGGGAACCGAACATCGCCCAAACCGCCGCGCGCCGCATGTTCCCATTCTGCTTCTGTCGGCAGGCGCCCGCCAACCCAAGCCGCATAAGCCGTGGCATCGCGCCAGGACACCTGAACAACCGGGTGATCGGGCAGGCAAGCTTGCGCCGCCGTGCCGGGGCCGTTGACGTCTTGCCAATTGGCCCCATCAACACGCCGCCACCATTGCACCGCCGCGACCCCTTGGGTCGGTCCAACGCTATCGGGGACTTGCAGCCAGAAGACAAAGGACCAGCCGATTTCCTCGGCCTCGGTGATATACCCGGTCGCGCGCACAAATTCCGCAAATTCTGCATTTGTCACGGTGATCGCGGCGATACGGAATGGGGCGAGTTTGACGCGCTGCATCGGGCTTTCACCGTCGAAAGGGATTTCAGCTTTGGCAGCCCCGCGCAGGCCTATGCCACCGGGAATGACAACCGCGCTTTGGCCGGCGCTGTGATTGCCCTGAGGGGGGAAAGCCGATTTGCGGGCCTGCGGTGCCTTTGGCAGATCCGGCAACGCGCAACAGGATTTTTGGTTTTCCATAGCTCAAACTCTTTTTGCTGCCGTTCAAAACGCACTGGTGCACCTGTTATCCGCAAACGCAGCCGCAATGGCAAGTTTACCCCTGCAACGTGCAACGGAAAAACCGTATTGGCCCGGCCCCTATGGGCGGAGGGCGATACCAATGGGTGGCCCTTAAAACCCGGTGTTAAAACGCATTTCGGCCAATCGCAAAGCCCCCGTCAGGGCGGTGCCTTGTGGGGCGGCAAGTTTGGCTTGCAAAGTCAGATACGGCGCATAATACGCGCCAATACCGCCGGTCAGGCACAGCCGATCTTGCGGTTGAAAGCCAAGCCGGGCTAGGGCCAGCCCAAGATAGTCGGCACCCTCTTGCATCAAGGCCACAGCGACGGGATCTTGGCGTTGCGCGGCGGCCAAAACCTGCGGGGCGAGCCCTGCATAATCGGCGGGGCTCGCCTGATTGACAAAGCCAATGATGCCTTCCGGCCCCCCTCCAAATTGGGCGAGGGTTTCAAGGCTCAAATGGCTATGCGACCGCAAACCGTCATGACATAGCAAGACCTGCTCCAGCAATTTTCGACCCAACCAGCCGCCAGACGCCTGATCAGAAACCTGTAGCCCATATCCACCGACATAGCGCTGCTGGTCACCCAAACTGGCCGCGATAATGCTTCCAGTTCCCAAGGCCACCACATATCCGTCCTGCCCCGCCAAGGCCCCGGCAACAGTAGTGGGGCGGTCATCAGTGACGGCTACCAAAGCATAAGGCATTGCCGCAGCGACCAAATCGGCTTTGCCGCTACTGGTGACGCCCGCCAGCCCAATATGGGCCGTGGCGGACCTTAAATCATGAAGGCCCGCTGAGGTTGCGGCGTCATGGATGGCCGCGCGCACATTGCGGATCGCCAGATCACAATCGCTGGTTACATTGGCAGGCCCCCCCGACGATTGCGCCAAAATAGGGCCACCTGCGCGCGCAATCGCAACCCGGCAACCCGTGCCACCGCCATCGACTCCGATCAAGATAGTATCCGTTAAATCCATTTGGGCACTTCGAGCGAGTGTTTTGCGGGGAAGCCCCGCTGTTGCTATCGGTTTAGGCTAGTCTTTCGCCAAAAGCCATCGGCGTCCGTTTTGCGCCTTGCCGATTGAAGATCAATTTATCACGATGCCTTGCATTGTTTGCGGCGTTGCCTCGTGCAACAGTCCCCATAACAGAGCCTGCCATACTGGCCACAGATGCGAATGGATGGCTTGGGTTGGGTGAAAGCCCGAACCGCAAATCCGTTTAGTATTTGTTTGCCGTGCGTAAAAATGGGCTCCATAAGGTACGTCATGCAGTTTCTTGACTATTCTCAAAACCCTTGGATGGTGGTGACCTCTTTGGCGGTCGCACTGATGGCGGGCTTTACCGGGCTGTCGCTGACAAGCGGGCTGTCGACCAAGTCGGATTTGCACCGGAAGTTGGCCATCGCAATGGCATCCGTTGCCTTGGGCGGCGGAATTTGGTCGATGCATTTTGTGGCCATGCTGGGGCTTCAAATGCCAATCTTGTTTTACTATGACGCAGCCATAACGCTGACCTCTGCACTGGTTGCGATTTTGATGGTTGGTGTGGCCCTGTTGATCTTGCATTTTGGCAAGCGCACACCGGCCTTAATTACCCTTGCCGGGACCATTGTCGGCATTGGCATTGCGGCGATGCATTATCTTGGCATGTCGGGATTGGAGCTGTGCCAGGCCGTCTACCAACCGATGGGCGTTGCAATTTCGATCATCGCTTCGTGCATCCTTAGCATCGGTGCTTTTTGGATCGCATACGGCAAACGCACGCAGCAAAATATCATTTTGGGCACGCTTTGTTTTGGCCTATCGGTCTTTGTGCAACATTTCGTGGCCATCTGGAACACGCGCTTTGTGGCATTAGACGTAAGCTCGGCCATTGGGCCGCTGATCGGAAATGAGACCATGGCGATTGGGGTTGTTTTGACCAGTTTTGCAATATGCGGCACGTTTCTTCTAACGGGCGTTACGTTTTTGAAGCCTGTCAGCTTGATGACATCTGCGCCCTTTGCTGCCACAGACCAGCCTTCCAGCTTTGCCCCGGAAAAGAAGATTGCCAAAATTGTTGCTCAAATCCCCTATGAGATCGACGGCCAAACGCGGTTTATCGAGGTGAGCAAGGTCGCCGTCATCCGGGCGGATGGGCATTACACGCATCTTTACACTAAGTCCTCGAAGCTGTTCTGCGTCTGGACAATTAAAGATGCGGAAAGGCGACTCGCGGGCGGGCCGTTCCTTAAATGTCACCGCAGTTATCTGATCAACCCGAGCTTCGTGACCAGCTTTCAGCGGTTGAAAGACAATGGCGTCTGCCATTTCGATGAAATCGCGAGCGTGAGCAAAGTTCCGGTCAGCCGCTCGATGCTTGCGGATGTGCGCGAGGCGTTGGGTCTTTAATTACGTGGCGCATTTCGTGCGCAAAATTCGCATTTCGCGCAGGCGACCGCGAATTCCGTCCAAAAATCGCTGCAAAAATGGGCAAATCGTCGCAGAAATCCTCTCAACAGTTGACCTGCATGGAGGGAGGACCTGCAATGATACCTGCAGCTTTCGATTACTACAGACCCAAGGACGTAGAGGGCGTCATCGCCCTTTTGACGGAGTTTGGCGAGGACGCACGCGTGATGGCGGGCGGTCACAGCTTGATCCCGATGATGAAGTTGCGCATGGCCGAGGTGCCGCATCTAATTGACCTGCAAGACATCGAAAGCCTGAAAGGGATTTCTATTTCAAATGGTCGGATCACTTTGGGCGCGATGGTGACCCAGCATGAGTTGATCAATCATCAAGGACTGACCGATGCTGCGCCTATTTTGCGCGAGGCAGCACTGCAAATTGCCGACCCGCAGGTGCGCTACATGGGGACAATCGGCGGTAATGTGGCCAATGGTGATCCGGGCAATGATATGCCGGGCCTGATGCAATGTCTGGGTGCAGATCTTGCGCTGATTGGCCCGGCCGGCAGTCGCAGCGTTGGCGCGCGCGACTACTATGAAGCCGCCTATATGACGGACCGCCAAGACGACGAAATCCTTGTCTCGATTAGCTTTGAGATTCCGGTCGGTGGCTATGCGTATGAAAAGCAAAAGCGCAAAATCGGTGATTATGCCACGGCGGCGGCAGCGGTCCAGATCGCAAAAGCGAACGGTCTTGTCGGGTCAGCCTCAATCGCGATGACCAATCTGTCGGATGTTCCGGTTTGGTCCGAAGATGCCGCAGCGGCCATAATGGGGACTGCTTGCGATGTTTCCGCTTTGAAGGCCGCAGTGACAGCGATGTTGAACGATATTGATCCAACCGAAGACAACCGTGGCCCAGTGGCATTCAAACGCCATGTGGCCGGGGTGATTTTGACACGCGCGATCACTCGCGCCTGGAACCGGGCGTAAGGGGAGAGCCAATCATGTCAGACAAAATGTACATAAAACTAAAAGTGAACGGCGAGAACCGTGATTTCTTGGCCGAACCGCGCGAGCTGTTGATCTACGCCCTGCGCGAGCATCTGAACATCACCGGGCCACATGTCGGTTGCGAAACCTCGCATTGCGGCGCCTGCACTGTCACTTTGAACGGAAAATCGGTTAAATCTTGCACGATGTTTGTGGCTCAGGCTAACGGAGCTGAAATCACAACAATCGAAGGCATCGGCAGCCCCGGCGCGCTGCATGTGTTGCAAGAAAGCTTTCGCGAACATCACGGGCTGCAATGCGGTTTTTGCACACCCGGCATGATCACCCGCGCCACCAAGCTTTTAGAGGAAAACCCGAACCCGACCGAGGAAGACGTACGCTTTGGCATGGCCGGTAATATCTGCCGCTGCACCGGATATCAGAACATTGTGAAATCCATTCTTGCGGCTGCAACTGAATTGAACGCAGCCAAGGAGGCCGCAGAATGAACGATCTTACCCCAGAACGTCAGGACCGCGTTGCCAACCTCAAGGGCTTGGGCTGTTCGCGTAAACGTGTCGAAGATGCTCGCTTTACCCAAGGCAAAGGCAATTACGTCGATGACATCAAAATGCCGGGCATGCTGCACGGTGACTTCGTGCGCTCGCCCTATGCCCATGCGCGCGTTCTATCCATCAACATCGATGCTGCGATGGCGCTGGACGGTGTTGTCGCCGTTTTGACCGCGCAGGATTTGGCACCACTATCGCTGCATTGGATGCCGACACTGGCGGGCGACAAGCAAATGGTTTTGGCCGATGGCAAGGTACTGTTCCAAGGTCAGGAAGTGGCCTTTGTCGTGGCGCGCGACCGCTATATCGCAGCAGATGCCGTCGAATTGGTCGAGGTCGAATACGAAGAGCTGCCGGTGATCGTCGATCCGTTTGAATCGCTGCAATCGGATGTGGTCTTGCGTGAAGATCTTGCCGGGCAAACCAGTGGTGCGCATGGCCCGCGCAAACATCACAACCATATTTTTACCTGGGAAGTCGGTGACAAAGAGGCGACCGAGCAGGTTTTGGAAGCAGCCGACGTGGTGGTCGAAGAAAGCATGTATTACCACCGCACTCATCCTTGCCCGCTGGAAACCTGTGGGTCCGTCGCCTCGATGGACAAGGTGAACGGCAAGCTGACCCTTTGGGGCACGTTCCAAGCCCCACATGTGGTGCGCACCGTGGCATCGCTGCTGTCTGGCATTGAAGAGCATAACATCCGCGTCGTCAGCCCCGATATCGGCGGTGGCTTTGGCAACAAGGTCGGGGTCTATCCCGGCTATATCTGCTCTATCGTTGCCTCGATTGTTACCGGGGTTCCGGTGAAATGGGTCGAGGACCGGATGGAGAATCTGATGTCCACCGCCTTTGCCCGCGACTATTGGATGAAGGGCAAAATCAGCGCCACCAAAGAAGGTAAAATCACCGGGCTGCATTGCCATGTGACCGCCGACCACGGTGCCTTTGACGCCTGCGCCGACCCCACGAAATTCCCCGCGGGCTTCATGAGCATCTGCACGGGGTCTTATGATATTCCGGTCGCCTATTTGGGTGTTGACGGGGTCTATACCAACAAGGCCCCGGGCGGTGTTTCGTACCGCTGTTCGTTCCGCGTGACCGAGGCTGTCTATTTCATCGAACGGATGATCGAGGTGTTGGCGATCGAGTTGAACATGGATGCAGCCGATCTGCGCCGGATCAACTTCATCAAGAAAGAGCAGTTCCCTTATCAATCGGCCCTTGGTTGGGAATATGACAGCGGCGACTACCACACCGCTTGGGACAAGGCACTAGAGGCGGTGGATTACAAAGGTTTGCGCGCCGAACAGGCCGAACGCGTCGCGGCGTTCAAACGCGGCGAGACCCGAACATTGATGGGGATTGGTCTGTCCTTCTTCACTGAAATTGTTGGGGCAGGGCCGGTCAAAAACTGTGATATCCTTGGGATGGGCATGTTCGACAGCTGCGAGATCCGCATCCACCCGACCGGATCGGCCATCGCACGCTTGGGCACGATCAGCCAAGGGCAGGGCCACGCGACGACATTCGCGCAGATCCTTGCCTCGGAAATTGGTATCTCGGCGGATAGTATCACCATCGAGGAAGGCGATACGGACACGGCACCTTACGGCTTGGGGACTTATGGCTCGCGCTCGACCCCGGTGGCAGGGGCTGCGGCGGCAATGGTGGGGCGTAAAATCCGTGCAAAGGCGCAGATGATCGCGGCCTATCTGCTTGAGGTGCATGACGATGATGTCGCGTTTGACGTGGACCGTTTTGTGGTCAAAGGCGCGCCAGAGCGGTTTAAAACCATGAAAGAGATCGCCTATGCTGCCTATAATCAAGCAATTCCGGGCCTCGAGCCGGGGCTAGAGGCTGTCAGTTACTACGATCCGCCAAATATGACCTATCCCTTTGGCGCCTATGTCTGCGTGATGGATATTGATGTCGATACCGGCGTGCCAACGATCCGGCGATTCTATGCGCTGGATGATTGCGGCACGCGGATTAACCCGATGATCATCGAAGGCCAAATTCATGGCGGTTTGACCGAGGCGCTGGCCGTCGCTTTGGGGCAAGAGATTGCCTATGATAAACAGGGCAACGTCAAAACCGGCACCTTGATGGACTTCTTTTTGCCAACGGCTTGGGAGGTTCCGAACTACGAGACCGACTTCACCGTCACCCCCAGCCCGCATCACCCTATTGGCGCCAAAGGTGTCGGCGAAAGCCCGCATGTCGGCGGTGTTCCGTGCTTCTCGAATGCGGTGCAGGATGCGTTCCGCCCGTTCGGCAATCGCCACACCAACATGCCGCATGACCATTGGCGGATTTGGCAAACAGCCAACCGTCTTGGCCTTCACGACTAGGGAAAGGGCGGGGCGGCTTAAACCGTCGCCCCGCGCATATCATGGCACATTGGACAGAGTTGCAAACCGCTTTGGGCGGAACCGGCTATATCGCCTCGGATGATCTTGCGATGGCTTTGCACATCGCAATTTCACTGGGCAGGCCGCTACTGCTGGAGGGAGCCGCAGGTGTCGGTAAGACCGACATCGCGCGCAGCTTGGCCGAGCTGAAGGGTTGCGAGTTGATCCGGCTGCAATGCTACGAAGGGCTTGATGCCTCGCAGGCCATCTATGAATGGAACTATCAGCGCCAATTGCTGTCGATCCGCGCCGCCGCTGAAGATGGCGAGACCGGGCGCGCGGTCGAGGCGCGGATTTTCTCGGAAGAGTATCTGCTGGAGCGCCCCTTGCTGAAAGCGATCCGCCGCAAGGTGGCCCCCGTTTTGCTGATCGACGAGATTGACCGGGCCGATGAAGAGTTCGAGGCCTATCTGCTGGAAGTTCTGTCCGATTTTCAGATCACCGTGCCTGAACTTGGCACGATCAAAGCCGTAACGCGCCCGCTGGTGATCCTGACCGCCAATGGTACCCGAGATCTGTCTGATGCCTTGCGGCGGCGCTGTATTTACGCGCATGTTGACTACCCGGACCGCAAAACGGAACTGGCTATTCTTGCCAGCCGGTGTCCGCAAATAGGCGCGGTGCTGAGCCGCCAAATCGTCGGGTTTGTGCAAAAAATACGGGCCGAAGAGCTAGAGAAAGTGCCCGGCATCGCCGAGATGTTGGATTTCGCCGCAGCCCTAGCCGGATTGGGGATCAAGGATCTTAGCGACGATCCGGTGATCTTGCACGCAGCCCTTGCGACATTGCTGAAAACGCAAGCTGACCGTGCGACAGTCCCGATCGCGGTGGCGGCGCGCATTGCGGGGAAAGCCGCATGAGCAAGGTCACGCGATTTGCCGCGACCGATCCAGGACCTGCGGCGCGGGTATCCGGGTTTATCGGGCATTTGCGCGACAACGGGTTTCGCTTGGGCGTGGCCGAGACCCATTTGGCGCTAGAGGCCCTTTGTCAGGTCAATGCCAGCAACCCGGTGGATGCAAGGTTGGCGCTGAAATCGGTCTGCTCAGGCTCTGCCGAGGATGTTGCGCGCTTTGACCTTTTGTTTGATGCTTTTTGGATGACCGAAGGGCGCGTTCGCGAAAAAACCGTTCTTAGCGCGCAGAAATCCCCCCCCAAACACACCCGAAATTCACGCGCCGATGATGCGGGTCAATCTGGCGGCGAAGGGGCCGCCCATGCCCCGGACGATAGCAACGATGATGGCGAGGCGCATTCCGAGGGGATGGGAAAACTGGTTGCCTCGCAGGTGCAGAACCTAATGAAGAAAGACCTGCGAGAACTGGTATCGCCCGAGGATATCCGTGCCGCGGAACAGGTGGCAACCCGTCTGGGAAATGCACTGCGCGACCGGCGTTCGCGCCGACGCAAGGCCGCACGAAAGGGGCAAAGCCTCGATTTTCGCAGGACATTGCGGCGCAGCATCGCGACGGGGGGCGAACCTCTGGCACTGGCGCGGCGCAGGCGCCCCGACCGGACCGTCAAGATCGTCGCGCTTTGCGATGTCTCGGGGTCGATGATGCTTTATGCGCGCCCGTTTCTGGCCTTTTTGGCCGGGTTGATGCGCGCCGACAGCGATAGCGACGCCTATTTGTTTCACACCCGTTTGGTGCGGATCACTGGTGCGTTGCAAGACAAAGACGCCCTGCGCGCCCTGAACCGCATCACGCTTTTGGCCGATGGTTTTGGCGGTGGATCGAAGATTGGCGGCAACCTGCTGCAATTTGCCAACGGCTATGCCCGCAAGTTTGTGAACGGGCGCAGCGTCGTGCTGATCTTGTCGGACGGCTATGATAGCGCGGGGCCAGAGCTTGTTGATACTGCATTGGCAAAGCTAAAAAAACGTGGCTGTAAAATCATTTGGCTGAACCCGCTGAAGGGCTGGAAAGACTACGAACCTGTCGCCCGTGGCATGGCCGCCGCTTTGCCCCATCTGGATTTGTTCACCGCGGCCAATACGTTGGCTGACCTCGCAGCCTTGGAACCGGAGCTGTCCCGATTATGACCCCCGCAGAGATCATCGACACCGACTTGGCAACGCTTGCCAAATCCCTTCGCGATCGGGGCGAGGCCTTTGCCATCGCAACCGTGGTGCGCACTGTTGGGGCGACGTCGGCCAAAGCCGGGGCCAAGGCGCTTTTGCTGTCGGATGGCACGATTGCGCAAGGCTGGATCGGCGGCGGTTGCGTGTGCCGCGCCCTTGCGAAGGCCGTCAAAAGCGCTTTGATTGATGGTCAACCGCATCTGATTTCGCTGCATCCACAAGAGGTGCTGGACGAGAAAGGCCTGCATGCTGGCGATCTGGATCAGGGCGTGGAATACGCGCGCAATGGCTGCCCGTCGAAAGGGTCCATCGACATTTTCGTGGAACCGGTCATGCCGATGCCCGAATTGATCATTCTGGGCAATTCACCTGTTGCTACGGCCTTGGCCAGCCTGACACGCGGGTTTCAATGGTCGATTGTCAGTGATGAGGATGGCTCAAAGCTTGCGCAAAGGCCCATTGTGGCGCGGCGGATGGTCGTCGTTGCCTCGCAGGGCAAGAATGATCTGGCCTGCCTGATGGCGGCTTTGGCGTCGCAAGCCGAAAGCGTTGCTTTTGTCGGCAGTCG
>JBLIGH010000070.1:0-10921 GCA_047636855.1 Pseudorhodobacter sp. | reverse complement strand
CGCCAAGACGCGAAGGGACCAAATCACGGTAATGCATACCTGCACGACCAATCACCCAAGGGGCCTGATCGGCAAGCCTGCGCACAACAAAGGCATGTTCGGTGGTGGGCATCACCACGGGTGGATTCAACGCCTCAATCTCGACGCGCGTGCCATTGGGTGCGGTGAGGTTGCATTGGCCATCTGCGAAGCCTTCTGGGTCTTCGGTTAGGATCCGAATCGTACCGGGGGCTTCTGTGGCGCCTTTCTGGATCCGGATGCGCAAACCATGGCCAGAGAGTACGGCCACTTCGGGGTTATCGGCGGGATAAATGCTATCGAGTCGCATTTTCAAGACTTTGGTATAGAATGGCAGATCATCGCGCAGTTCGTTCGTCGGCAATCTGATTTCGGCGTGAGTTCGTGTCATGATTTTCTCCGATCATTGCGGCGTAAGGTGCGCAAGGTTGCGAAGGTTTTCAAGCATAAACGACTATGGCTTATGAGCATGGGCTTGCAGGTTTTAGGAATTAGTTTAGTGTTAAACGACTTATTGGGAGGGGTTGTTATGGACGACGCACGGCAAGACGCAGCACGGCAAGCAGCATTGGATTATCACGAGTTTCCCAAGCCCGGGAAGCTAGAGATCAGGGCAACCAAGCCATTGGCCAATGGACGCGATCTGTCGCTTGCCTATAGCCCCGGCGTCGCAGAGGCCTGTCTGGAGATTAAGGCCGATCCAGTAACAGCGCGGCGCTATACGGCGCGCGGCAATTTGGTTGCAGTGGTCACCAATGGCACAGCGGTTCTGGGATTGGGCAATATCGGGGCGCTGGCGTCTAAACCGGTGATGGAAGGCAAGGCGGTTTTATTCAAGAAATTCGCCAATATCGATTGCTTTGACATCGAAGTGAACGAGCCTGACCCCTATAAGCTTGCCGATATCGTCTGCGCGCTAGAGCCGACCTTTGGCGCGATCAATCTGGAAGACATCAAAGCCCCTGATTGCTTTATCGTAGAGGCTTTGTGCCGCGAGCGGATGAATATCCCGGTTTTCCATGATGATCAGCACGGCACCGCGATTGTGGTGGGTGCTGCGGCGACAAATGCACTGTTTGTTGCGGGTAAAAAATTCGAAGACATCAAGATCGTCTCTACCGGCGGTGGTGCGGCTGGGATCGCCTGTCTGAACATGCTGCTAAAACTTGGGGTTCGCCGCGAAAATGTCTGGCTTTGTGATATTCAGGGCCTCGTCTACGCGGGTCGCGAGTTGGATATGACGCCGCAAAAGGCCGAATTTGCGCAGGACTCTGACAAGCGGACGTTGGGCGAGGTTATTGACGGCGCGGATCTGTTCCTCGGCCTGTCTGGTCCCGGCGTTTTGAAGGCGGAAATGGTTGCGCGCATGGCCAAGCGTCCGATTGTATTCGCGTTGGCCAACCCGATGCCGGAAATCACGCCAGAACAGGCGCGGGCCGTGGCCCCGGATGTCATTATGGCGACAGGTCGGTCTGATTTTCCCAATCAGGTCAATAACGTGCTTTGCTTCCCGTTCATCTTTCGGGGCGCGCTGGATGTCGGGGCGACCACCATCAATGCCGAGATGGAACTGGCCTGTATCGAGGGGATTGCCGCCCTTGCCCGCGCCACCACCAGTGCCGAAGCCGCCGAAGCCTATAAGGGCGAGCAGCTGACCTTTGGGCCCGATTACCTGATCCCGAAACCCTTTGATCCACGCCTGATCGGCGTCGTTGCCTCTGCCGTGGCCAAAGCTGCGATGGAAACCGGGGTTGCGACGCGGGTGATTGACGATTTCCCGGCCTATAAGCGCAAGCTCGACGGATCGGTCTTCAAATCGGCGCTGATCATGCGCCCGGTGTTTCAGGCCGCCGCCACCTCTGAACGCCGCATTGTCTTTGCCGAGGGCGAGGATGAGCGGGTGCTGCGCGCCGCCAATGCGATGATTGAGGAAACCACCGACAAACCGATTTTGATCGGCCGCCCCGAAGTGGTCGAAGCACGTTGCGAACGCGCGGGCCTGCCGATCCGTCCCGGCCGCGATTTTGATCTGGTGAACCCGGAAAATGACCCGCGCTACCGCGATTACTGGGAAACATTCCACACCCTAATGGCCCGCAAAGGGGTCACGCCTGATATCGCCCGCGCGGTGATGCGGACCAATACCACCGCGATCGGGGCGGTGATGGTGCATCGCGGCGAGGCGGACAGCCTGATTTGCGGCACGTTTGGCCAATATCTGTGGCACCTGAACTATATCCGCGATCTTCTGGGCCGCGATGGCCTGCACCCGGTGGGCGCACTTTCACTGATGATCCTAGAGGATGGTCCGCTTTTCATCGCGGATACTCATGTGCACACCGATCCGACGCCCGAGCAGATAACTGAAACGGTGATCGCGGCTGCGCGCCATGTCAAACGCTTCGGAGTAGAGCCTAAAATCGCGCTCTGCTCTTCCTCGCAATTCGGCAATCTGGAATGCGAATCCGGTTGGCGGATGCGCGCGTCGTTGCAGATGCTGGACGCGACACCCGTTGATTTCTGCTATGAGGGCGAGATGAATATCGACGCGGCTTTGGATCAATCCGTGCGCGACCACATCTTTCCGGGTGGCCGATTTGAGGGGGTTGCGAATGTATTGGTCTTCGCCAATTCCGATGCCGCCTCTGGCGTTCGCAACATCTTGAAAATGAAAGGCGGCGGGCTGGAGGTCGGCCCGATCTTGATGGGAATGGGCAATAAGGCGCATATCGTGACGCCCTCGATCACGGCGCGGGGGCTTTTGAACATGTCAGCGCTGGCAGGAACGCCGGTTGCGTTTTACGGCTAAGCTACGACTGATCCCCAAGGCTGCTGGCGCTGTTTTAACGCCAGCAGCCTTGGGGCAAAACGCATCCCGCCGGCCTATATCGCCCGCCCTGCGCCAGATTTTGCAAGCTCCTGAAACCGAAAAGGGCGCCACTACAGCGCCCATTCCAATGTTTTTAAGAACTTATTGCAGCTCGGATGGGGCTACGTCTTTGACGTCTGGCCAAATCACTTCTGCATCTGCGATCAGGCCAGGAATGTCTTTCTTCCAGATCTCAGCGACTTTTGGCGACAAGTTCAGGTACAATTTTTCATCAACGATGCTGAAGATATTGGGATCGCCATCGAACTTGAAGCCTTTGGACAGACCAAAGGCACAGTAGCCACCGTATTGCGGGGCGTATTTTTCAGGGTTGGCAAGGAACGTCGCTTTGTTCTCTTCCGAGGTGAAGCGGTAGGTTGCTTCATTATAGACAGCGTTGATTTCAACGTCGCCTTGCTGCGGCTCGCCAACGGTGAAGTAAGACACAGGGTCTACGCCACGCAGCGCAAGGTCAGTGCTGGTGACATTGACGTCGAACCCTGCCGCAAACGCATTTCCTGCCAACAAGGCAGCCGTGACTAGGGCTGCAAAGCCCGTTTTGAAAGTGGTTTTCATTTTTGTCTCCGATGAGTTTGATGACACCCTGAAATCCGGGTCGGAACTGCTCAAATAACGTTCTTAAATCTGATCCATAGCTAGAAGGTGGCGCAGAAAGGCACAAATCACGTTGCGGACACCAAAAAGTGTTATTTTCCAAAAGTAACTTTAAATATATGTTTTACAGCGACTTAATAACGTTTTTTGCAATTCCAAACAGATCAATGTGCGAAAAAGCGGGCTTTTTTAATACGGCTTCTCGCCTGTTTGAAAATATCCTCGGGGGGGAATTTGCCGCAAGGCAAAGGGGGGGCAGACAGCCCCCCAGCTGTCCTTTTTTTGCACACCCGTTAGCGCAAAACGTGTCAACCGGTCGCAGTTGAGTTTAACACTTGCAACAGTCCGGCAACATTCTTGTACCAATGCCAAACAACACGTAATGCTTGCGAAGACCGAGGGAGGCTTAAAAATGGCATATGCACAGGTTTATGCGGGTTGGAAATCAGACCCAGAGGCATTCTGGATGGAGGCCGCTCAATCCATCGATTGGGCTACTCCGCCGTCCCGCGCCCTTGATGACGCCCGCGCACCATTGTACGAATGGTACAGCACCGGCATGGTCAATACCTGTTGGAATGCTGTGGATCGCCATGTCGCCGCAGGGCGCGGCGATCAGCTGGCAATAATCCATGACAGCCCCGTGACCCGCACCAAACATTCGATCACCTTTGCCGAACTGCAGACCCGCGTCGCCAGTCTGGCCGGTGCCTTGCGCGCCAAGGGTGTCGCCAAAGGGGACCGGGTGCTGATCTATATGCCGATGGTGCCAGAGGCGCTGGAGGCAATGCTAGCTTGTGCCCGGTTGGGGGCTATCCACTCTGTCGTGTTTGGCGGGTTTGCCGCCAACGAGCTGGCCGTGCGGATCGATGATTGCAAACCAAAGGCGATCATCGCCGCGTCCTGCGGTGTCGAGCCTACCCGCGTGATCCATTATAAACCGCTGCTGGACGGCGCAATAGCACAAGCCAATCACAAGCCAGACTTTTGTGTTATTTTCCAACGAGAGCAAGAGGTTGCCAAGCTGATCCAGGGGCGAGATGTCGATTGGCATGGTTTTCAGTTCGGCACTGAACCCGCCGATTGTGTGCCGGTAGAAGGCAATCACCCGGCCTATATTCTTTACACCTCTGGCACCACTGGCGCGCCCAAGGGGGTTGTGCGCCCAACGGCGGGTCATCTGGTGGCGCTGAACTGGTCGATGCGCGCGGTCTATAATGTGGGCGTGGGCGATGTGTTTTGGGCCGCATCTGATGTCGGCTGGGTCGTCGGCCACAGCTATATCTGCTACGGCCCACTGATTGCTGGTTGCACCACGATTGTATTCGAGGGCAAACCAGTTGGCACCCCCGATGCTGGCACTTTCTGGCGGGTGATCGCTGAACATAAGGTCAAAAGCTTTTTCACCGCCCCCACCGCGTTGCGGGCGATCAAGCGCGACGACCCCGAGGCGAAACTCGCAGCCTCTTATGATCTGTCCAACCTGCAGGCTTTGTTTTTGGCAGGTGAGCGCGCCGACCCGGATACGATCCAATGGGCCATGAAGGCGCTGAATATCCCGGTGATCGACCATTGGTGGCAGACCGAAACCGGCTGGGCGATTGCCGCCAACCCGTTGGGTCTTGGCGATTTACCGATCAAGATCGGGTCACCCTCGGTGCCTATGCCCGGTTACGACGTTCAGGTGCTGGATGAAGGTGGCCACCCGGTCGCCCCCGGTACTTTGGGCGCAATTGCGGTAAAACTGCCACTACCGCCCGGCACTTTGCCCACACTTTGGAATGCCGAAGACCGGTATCAGAAAAGCTATTTGGCCACCTTCCCCGGATATTACGAGACGGGCGATGCAGGCTATATCGACGACGATGGCTATCTTTACATCATGTCGCGCACCGATGACGTCATCAATGTAGCCGGGCACCGACTGTCCACAGGCGCAATGGAAGAGGTGCTGGCGGGGCATCCAGATGTTGCGGAATGCGCGGTAATTGGCGTCGCGGACGCGCTTAAAGGCCAATCGCCGCTGGGGTTTTTATGTCTGAACACCGGATCTGTCCGCCTGCCAGAAGACGTGATCAAAGAATGTGTCACCTTGATGCGCGATAAAATTGGCCCCGTTGCCGATTTTAAGCGCGCCTGTGTGGTCGAGCGTTTGCCAAAAACCCGCTCGGGTAAAATATTGCGCGGGATCATGGTTAAAATCGCCGACAGTCAAGCGTTCAAAGCCCCCGCCACGATTGACGATCCGATCGTCTTGGATGAAATCCGCATTGCACTGCAAAAAATTGGACTTGCCGTAGCGTAACGCACTTTAAAGTTGTAGAGGTTTTATTGCCTGCTGGACTTTCCCAGCGGGCAGCTTAACTTACCTGATTAAGCTGAGCAGTCAGGGAGACAGTATGAATCGTCAAAAGAACTGCCAGCGAATGGGGTCGTGATGGATGCATCCCCCCCTCCGCGTGCAGCTAATTTTGACGAAACCACAAGCGCGAGCAGCCCTGACAGCGACCTGCCTGCCCAACTGTCTGCGCTAAAAGAATGTCTGTGGAAGATTGACGCCTCAAACCTTGACGCCTCTTCGGCTTTGCCGCTTGAACAGGCGCGCCAGACAAGCGCCGTGATAGCGCGGTTGTTACAATCGCAGCATTGGGCCCCGACTGCCAACACGGAAGTTGTCGATCTGGCCCATTTGCTGTTTGACCTGCAAAGGTTGTGGTCGTCTCGGGCACAGGCGGCGGGTGTGGACTTCAATCTGCATCTTGCCGCCGACCTTCGCTTACGCTTTCCGGGCGATCAACAGACCCTCGAAGCCATTTTGTCGAACCTCATTCATCACCAAATAACCGAAAGCCTACACGACCGCCTTCGGATGTCGGTTGTGTATCTTTCCGAAGATTGGCTGAGCGTCGTGATTTCAGGTGAAGGGCCGATGCGTGCAACCAACGCGCGGCAAAAGTTGGGCACAGATCTGGAAAGCCCGGCCCTGACCCAAACACGCGCGCTTTGCGAAACGCTTGGGATCTGGTTAGAGTTGCGGTGTCGCCCGGGTGAGCAAGCCGAGGCATGCTTGGTTTTGCCGCTGACGCCTGCGGCAATCGCAAGCGTTGTGCAACCTCTCACCCCGAAGACAGCTTTTGAAGCGCGCGCTGCCAGCGCCACGATAGATGACGCAATGCTTATTATGGACGAAACCGTATTCACCCGATTGCTTGACCTCGCAGGGCCCGATATTGCCCGCGAGCTTGTTTACCGTTTCAAGGAAGACCTGAGCACGGTCCAGGCCCAGATTGCCACCGCGTTGCCCAAAGCGGATCTTGCAGCACTACGGGCCGCGTCACATGTCTTGATCGCCCTCGCAGGCACAGCAGGGGCGCATAAGCTACAAGCTGACGCGCTTGCCTTTAACGAACTTGCACATGGACCTAACCTTGCCGCGTTGCGGGATGCCACAGGCCCGATACTGGGCCAAATCTCTGCCTTGATCCGATTCCTAGACGCGCTTCCGATCGCTAAGGATGGTGCGTCATGACTGTGGGCAAACCGATCAAGCGGGTCAATTTAACCAATCGAAACCCCAAGACCCCGCTATTGTTGATCGAGGATACGCTGTCGCTGCAAATGGTTTACCGCTCTGTTTTGCTGAATGCAGGGCACCAGGTGCAGGTTGCCGCCACCGCCAGCGAAGGCATGACCAAGTTTTTGGAATTTTCGCCGCAGGTCGTGCTGTTGGATTTGATGTTGCCGGACCGCGACGGGCTGGATCTGATGCAAGACATGCTTATTCAGCGCCCGAATACATCCGTTATCGTCATTACGGCCAATGGTTCCATTAACAAAGCGGTAGAAGCGATGCGGGCGGGCGCGCATGAGTTTCTGGTCAAACCCTTTGATGAACAGCGCTTTCTGGGGGCGGTAGAGAATGCGGCCGCGGGTGGCAGCCGCAAGAGGCAGCCGCAAATCGTCCACCGCACAACGGCTATGCCAGAAAGCAGCTTCATCGGATCGTCGGAATCTATGCGCCGCGTGCAAGACAAAATCCGATCGGTTGCGCGCAGCATGGCGACGGTCTTTATCACCGGTGAAAGCGGCACCGGAAAAGAGCTGTGTGCGTTGGCGGTGCATCAAAACTCGCCGCGCCAAGCCGGGCCCTTTATCGCGCTGAACTGCGGTGCGATCCCGGCGGATCTGCTGGAATCTGAGGTCTTTGGCCATGTCAAAGGCTCTTTCACTGGCGCCATAGCTGACAAGCAAGGGGCGGCGGCGGCGGCGGATGGCGGCACTTTGTTTCTGGACGAAGTCTGCGAAATGTTGCCCGCGCTGCAAACCAAAATGCTGCGATTCTTGCAAACCTCGACCGTGCAGCCGGTGGGTGCGACCAAGCCGCGCAAAGTCAATGTGCGGATCGTCTGCGCCACCAACCGCGACCCGGCTGAAGCCGTGCGCCGGGGGCAGTTTCGCGAAGATCTTTACTACCGGCTTTACGTGGTCCCGATCCATATGCCCCCCCTGCGAGAGCGCGCTGAAGATGTCATCGAGATCGCTGAAACAGCCCTGGCGCGCTTTGCGCTGGAAGAAGGCCGTGCCTTTCAAGGCCTCTCGCCAGAAGTTCAAGCCCGTTTTCGCGCCTTAAGCTGGCCCGGCAACGTGCGTCAGGTTCTGAACGTGATCCGCAATGTTGTGGTGCTTTATGACGGCGAAACGGTCTTGCCCCATATGCTGCCCGACGAGCTGCACACAGACGCACAAGGCTCGCCCAAACCCGGCGTTCCCGCCGCCGCATCAGAACAATCCATAGGTCTGGACGCCTTGCTCGGTCTGAGCATGGCCGAGATTGAACAGCGCGTGATCGAGGCGACAATTGCCATGCATGGTGGGTCTGTCCCTCGGGCCGCTCGCGTGCTGGAGGTATCGCCCTCGACCCTTTACCGAAAACTGGAAAGCTGGGCGCGCAAAGCGCCAGAAGCGTAACCTTGGCTTCGTCACACGTTTAGACGAACTGTTCGCGCAACAACCGCTCTTCCAACCCATGCCCTTCGTCAAACAGTAAACGGTGGCCGATCGACAAAGCGGTCTCTATTTCGACCGAAAGCACGTCTGGGACAGAGATGCTGTCGGCATCGGCCCGCACCGGGCGTTTTTCCGGCTCCAATACGTCAAAACGAACCTTGGCATTTCTTGGCAACAACGCACCACGCCAGCGCCGGGGCCTGAAGGCTGCAATCGCCGTTAGGGCCAAGACATCCGATCCGATGGGCAAAATCGGACCATGCGCTGAATAGTTATAGGCGGTCGACCCGGCTGGCGTAGACAGCAACGCGCCGTCACAGACCAATTCGTCCATCCGCACCCGGCCATCAATGCTAATCCGCAGTTTCGCGGCTTGCGGGCCGGCACGCAGCAAGCTGACCTCGTTGATCGCCAAGCCTTCCGCAACCGTACCATCGGTCTTTACGGCCCGCATCGCCAAAGGGTGTAGAATTTCCTCCTCGGCTTCTGCCAACCGTTCTGGCAACCCATCTTCGGCATAGGCATTCATCAAAAAGCCAATGGTGCCGCAGTTCATACCGTACACCGGAATGTCGAGACTTTGCATCTTGTGAAGGGTTTGCAGCATGAAACCGTCACCGCCCAAGGCCACAATAAAACGGGCCGCCTCGGCAGAACATTGACCATAGCGCTTGGTAAGTGCCAACAGCGCTGTCTGCGCCGCCTCGGCATTGCTTGCCAAAAAGCAGATCCGGTCTGTCACAATTTTTCCGCCCTTGCCTTGCGCTTTTCTATTGCAACCAATCTTGGCCGTGGGGGCACGCAAACTCAACCCCCGCCAAAGACTCCTTTGGGGAAAACCGCCCCAGTGCTACAAAAAATTTCTGATCCGAAACCCAATGGTCGCGTAAACATTGCATTGGGACGCAATCTTCCCTTTCTGCCGCGGCAATGGTGCCATAAACAGCACGCAGCCTTTGGCCCCTTGATCTACAGGAGACGCCCATGAACGCCACCACTGATACCGCACATCGCGATGCTGGTTTCTTCACCGAAACCCTCGCAAGTCGCGATCCTGCTATTTTCGATGTCGTTGTTGCCGAACTCGGCCGTCAACGCGACGAGATCGAGCTCATCGCATCGGAAAACATCGTCTCGCGCGCCGTGATGGAGGCGCAGGGGTCTGTGCTGACCAATAAATACGCCGAAGGTTATCCAGGCAAACGCTACTATGGCGGCTGCCAATTCGTCGATATTGCCGAAACGCTGGCAATTGAACGCGCCAAAGAGCTTTTTGACTGCGCCTATGCCAATGTGCAGCCAAATTCGGGCAGCCAGATGAACCAAGCGGTGTTTTTGGCGCTATTGCAGCCTGGCGATACCTTCATGGGGCTGGATCTGAATTCCGGCGGTCACCTGACCCATGGTTCGCCGGTCAATATGTCGGGCAAATGGTTCAATGTCGTCTCTTACGGCGTGCGCCCTCAAGACGAGATGCTGGATATGGAAGCGATCCGCGAGCAAGCGCTGGCTGCTAAGCCAAAGCTGATCATCGCCGGTGGCACTGCTTATTCCCGCACTTGGGATTGGGCCGCGTTCCGCAAAATCGCGGATGAGGTCGGCGCTTATCTGATGGTCGATATGGCCCATATCGCGGGCTTGGTCGCCGGTGGTCAGCACCCATCGCCGCTACCCCACGCACATGTTGTGACCAGCACAACCCATAAATCCCTGCGCGGCCCACGCGGCGGTTTGATCCTGACGAATGACGCCGACATCGCGAAAAAGGTGAACTCTGCCGTGTTCCCCGGTCTTCAGGGTGGCCCGCTGATGCATGTGATTGCCGCGAAAGCCGTAGCTTTCGGCGAGGCATTGCGGCCAGAGTTCAAAACCTATGCAGCGCAAGTGGTTATCAACGCCCGCGCTATGGCTGAAGAGCTGATGAAGGGTGGGATCAATATCGTTTCCGGCGGAACCGATAACCACCTGATGCTGGCCGATCTGCGCCCCAAAGGGGTGACGGGCAAAGCCACCGAGGCCGCGCTTGGCCGCGCCCATATCACCTGCAACAAAAACGGTGTTCCGTTCGATCCCGAAAAACCGTTTGTGACCAGTGGCATTCGGCTTGGCACCCCGGCGGGCACCACGCGCGGTTTTGGCGAAGCAGAGTTTCGCGAGATTGCGCGCTTGATCGTCGACGTCGTCGATGGCCTTGCGGCGCATGGCAGTGATGGCAACGCCGAAGTCGAAGCCGTCGTGAAAACCAAGGTCGCAGCGCTCTGCGCCCGCTTCCCGCTTTACCCAACACTGTAATAACACCAATGGCCGGCGCGTATTTTGTCTCGCCGGCCATCCTGCGCCAAAACTCTTAAAAGAATTTTATCTAGACGATTTCTTAATTTTATTAGCCCTTTGCCTACGGATCGCCAATGT
>JBLIGH010000069.1:0-10922 GCA_047636855.1 Pseudorhodobacter sp. | reverse complement strand
TCGCCATCGCGCGCGCCCTTGCGGCCAAGCCACAGGTGATCATCTGTGACGAGGTCACCAGCGGGCTTGATGCCTCGGTTGGGGCCTCTATCGTGATGCTTCTGCGCGAGATACAGGCGACCTCGGGCACGGCGCTGATCTTTATCACGCATGATCTGGCGATCCTGCGTCACCTCGCCCACCGGATTGCGGTGATGTATTTGGGCGATATCGTCGAGACGCGCGCCACCGCGACGCTGGATCACACGCCCTACCACCCCTATACCGAGGCGCTTCTATCCTCGTCGCATTCCATCGATCCTGGGTCCACAACCCGGCGCGTGCGGCTGACAGGTGCGCTGCCGACGCGGACGACGAAGCTGAAGGGCTGCCCCTTTGCCAGCCGCTGCCCGCATAAGCAGGGCGCCATCTGCGACACCGATGCCCCGCCTGTCCAAAGCACAACCGCCAACCATACCATCGCCTGCCACATCCCTATCGACGACCTTGTGCGCCATGCCCCGGTCTGGACCTTCACGGAGACCTTGCCATGACCCCCGATCAGCTTTGCGCCACCGTTGACGAAACCGCCTGCATCGACCGCCTGACGGCGATGGTGCGCCATAAATCCTATACTGAGACCGAAGGCGAACGGGCGCTGGCCGCCAAAATGGCGCAGATCTGCGACGCGCTGGGGATGCAGGCCGAATTGCAGCCGGTCGAAGGCGAGCGGGTCAATACGATCGCGACCCTGAAGGGTGTGGGTGGCGGCAAGTCGCTGTTGTTTAACGGGCATCTTGATACCAACCCTGCAACGTCTGGTTGGACTGTCGACCCTTGGGGCGGGGTTGTGGATGATGAGTTCATCTTTGGCATCGGTGTTTCCAACATGAAAGCGGGCGATGCGGCCTATCTTTGCGCGGTCGAGACGATCTTGAAGGCCGGGGTCAGGTTGAAAGGCGATGTCATCTTGTCTTTTGTGGTGGGCGAATTGCAGGGCGGTATCGGCACGGTACGGATGATCGAACAAGGGGTGCGGGCCGATTACTTCATCAACTCCGAACCAACAGACCTTCAGGCCCTGACGCTGCATGCCGGGGCGTTCTCTTTCGAGATCACGTTGATCGGCAACACCCGCCATCTGTCCAAGCGTGACGAGGCCTGCGATGCGCTGGCTGCCGCTGCGGCCCTTGTTCCGAGGATAAATGCGATCACCTTTAGCGGTGCAAAGGGCGCGCTGCACGCGTCGGTCAATCGCGGCCATGTCGGTGTGCTGCGTGCGGGCCTTGGTCCAGAATTTCACGAATGGCGCCCGCCGCAAGTGGCCGATCACGCCAAGATCATCGGGACCTGCCGCTATGCCCCCAGCCAGACAATTGACGGCGTGATGGCCGATTTGCGGCAGATGCTGGCTGCGCTGACGTTAGAATTCCCGGGATTGCAGGCCTCGCTTGCCTCGCATGATCTTCGCAAGAACAAGCCTCAGATGCCGCCCTTCGAGGTGCCAATGGGCGCGCGTATCGTCGGCGTGATGAACCGGGCGCATCAAGCCGTGCGCGGCGCTCCGCAACCCACGGGTGCGATCCGCCCGCCAGCGTTTTTCGGCACGGATGCAGCCCATCTTGCAGCAGCAGGTATGGAGGGGATTGTTTGCGGGCCGGGCGGCGAGTTCAACACCATGCCGGACGAACGCGTGCGCAAAACCCATTTCATCGATTGCGTGAAGATGTATATCCACGCGATTTGCGATATCTGCGAGATCGCCTAAAGCGCACGCCGATCATCAACCTTGCGGCATTGGTGGCAAAGATGCAGCGAAACATCCGCAAACCTTTGCGCATTTATTGCAGGGCTGAGGCTGGCCGCACCGGTATCGCATTAGACCGGTATCGAGCGATGCCAAAAGAGCGAGCGGCAGCGTCCTTTCTGGTATGGCGATATTGGCCTGCCATGGGTCAGTAAGGCTTGGGCGATGGATGGATATTTGGGAACGGATCGAGGCGTGGTTGGGGTTTTGTGGATTGGTGATTAGGCGCCTTCCGTTTGCCCGTTGCGCAGCCGTCAAATTGCGCCGCCCCGCATAAAAGCGAGGCGGCAATTGCAGGTTTTTGTTATTCAGCGATGCCGGACGAGATAATGAGCGGTGCCCAAACTTCGATCTGTTTTGCGACAAAGGCGGTGTAATCCTCTGGCGACATTGCGTTGTGGGTGATGCCAAGTTCCGTCAGGCGCGTCTTGACTTCGGGGTTGGCAAAGATCGCAAGAACGGTCTCGTTGATCGTTTGCACCATGGTCGGGTCCATTCCGGCGGGTCCCGAAACCCCGACCCAGTTTTCGATGACAATGTCATAGCCCTGCTCGACGAAAGTCGGCACATCTGGCAGTTGCGCCGACCGTTCTGGGGCCGCAATCGCAATGGCCACGGCTTCCTTGTCTTCGATCATGTCGCTGTTTTGGACAACCATGTCATAGAACGACTCGAGCACGCCGGCGCGAAAATCCTGAATGGAGGGCGCGCTGCCTTGATAGGGCACGTGGATCGAGTTGACCCCAAGGGCCGTATCCACGGCCACGCCCAAAATATGCGAAATCGACCCAACACCGCTGGAGCCGTAGGTCATCGGCGTTGTTTTCACCAATTTAATATAGTCGTCCAAGCTGTTGATGCCAGCGGATGGCTGAACGAACAGCCCCGGCGAGGAAGCGCCGATATAGGCAATATGCGTGGCCCCTGCGATCGGATCATAGGGGATGGATTTGAAACGGGTCGGCGCGATTGTGTAAGGCGCGTTATTGGCAAGGATCAATGTTGTACCATCGGGTGCTTGCTGAGCGACATAATCGGCAGCGACCGTCCCTGCAGCACCGGGCCGGTTATCGACAACAGCCTTTTGGCCAAATTCAGTGTCCAGATACTGCGCGACAATGCGCGCGACCAAGTCGCTGGTGCCACCCGGCGGGAATGTGACGACGATACGGACCGGCTCGCTGCTCCAGGCGCCGGGCTCGGCGATGGCCATTGGTGCGGCCCAGATTGCAAGGGCCGACAGACCCGCCCCCATCAGCATTCTGCGTTCGGTTTTCATGATGTAGATCCTTCTTGTTGAACTTTTGTTGCGCTTTTCTTGGAGCTTCGGTGATTGCGAACCGCTGACCAGGCGGCAAAGACAAGAATTCCAGCGGTGATGGTCAGCAGCGTCGCGCTAATCGGGCGTTCCAGAAACACCATCGGATCGCCACGCGACAGCAGCATCGCACGGCGCAATTGCTCTTCCATCAGCGGGCCGAGCACGAAGCCCAGAAGCAATGGCGCAGGCTCGAATTTGAACAGTTTCATCATGTAGCCAACCGCGCCGATAATCAGGGTCAGCCAGATGTCAAAGACGTTGTTGTTCAGGCTGTAGACGCCGATACAAATCAGCACGAGGATTGTCGGATACATGTATTTGTAGGGGATCTGCAGCAGGCGCACCCAGATCCCGATCAGCGGAATGTTCAGGATCAAAAGCATGATATTGCCGACCAAAAAGCTGGCAACGAGGCCCCAAAACAGATCCGGCTCTTCGACAAGCAGGCGCGGCCCCGGCGTGATGCCGTACATCATCAGCGCACCGATCACGATTGCCATGGGCGGGCTTCCGGGAACGCCCAGCGTCAGGGTCGGGATAAAGGCGGTTTGGGTCGCCGAATTATTTGCAGCCTCGGGCACGGCAACCCCGGCGACAACACCCGTGCCAAACAACGCCCGCAGCGGGTTCACACGCTTTTCCACCGCATAGGCAATGGCCGCTGCAATTGTCTGACCGGTCCCGGGCAAGGCGCCGAAGAACGACCCGATCGCCCCGCCGCGCAGAATGGGCGAGATAAGCGATTTCCACTCTTCCTTGGTGGGATAGAACTGCGCGTAATCGATGGTTTGCGCCGCGGCCCCGCCCTTGTTGGCGCGGATCGAGGCAATCACCTCGCTGACGCCAAACAGGCCCATCGCAACAATCACGATGTGAATACCGTCGCGCAGCTCGGGAATGCCCATCGTATAGCGTAAGTCGCCCGTCGTCAGATCGATGCCTATGGTGCCCAGCATCAGGCCCGCGACCACCATGGCGATGCCTTTCAGCGCCCCGCCATTGCTGACCGCTGAAGCCGCCATGAGGCCAAGCAAAATCACGGCAAAATAATCTGCCGGACCTAATGACAATGCGAGCTTGGCCAGGGACGGCGACAAAACCGCCATGACAATCATGCCGATCATGCCACCGCCAAACGAGGCGATTGCGGTGGAAAAAAGGGCCACGCCTGCCCGGCCTTGCTTGGCCATTGGATAGCCTTCGATGCAGGTGATCGAGGCTGCGGGTGTGCCGGGAATGTTCATCAAGATCGAGGCAATCGAGCCGCCATACTCGGCCCCGTAATAGACCCCGGCGATCATGACCAAGGCCGAGGTCGGTTCCAGATAGAATGTCAGCGGCAAGATCATAGCGATTGCCGCCATCGACCCGATACCCGGTAAAACACCGATGAAGGTGCCAACAAACACTCCGATGAAGCAATACATCAGGTTTTGTGGTTCTAATACGACCAACAGCCCGGCGTAAAAGCTTGCAAGAATGTCCATTTGTTAGAACCCCACGATGGCTTTGAGTGGTAAGTTCAGCAGTTCGATGAACAAAACCCACGACGCCAAGGCGACGATGCCGCCAAGAAGCACCTTGCCAATCGGCGACAGGCTGCGGTCGGGACTGCTTGCAACGACAATCGTCAAAAACACGCCCGGAACCAGACCAAGGCGATCGGCCGTGGCCGCGAAGACAGCCAGCGCGCCAATAATGGCCAAGAAGCTTACCCAGTCGGGTGTCTCTACCACGTCGTCGCTGCGCCATTCCTGAAGGCAGATCGCAGCCGCAAGAACCGCCAAGATCAGCCCGGTGAAAAACGGGAACGCGCCGGTGCCCAAGCGAAAGGGCGAACCCAAGCCCAATTGCACACCGCCAATCATGAAAATGATGCCCGCGACAACCAAAACGGCACCGCCGATCTCGCCCCCCCATTTCAGCGCGCCGTGGTGTTCAGGGCTTTCCGGCTTCGGCTTTTCAGTCATTTTTTGCGTCAACCCCATGCCCCTGACCGATCATCCGTTTGCGCCAGTGTCTTGCGACATGTCCGTAATTTTTGCGTTAAACGCCGCTTCAACGCGCGCCGAACTGACCCAAAAAACCTGCTCAAGCGTTTGTTTGATTTCCGCATCAAGATCGCTGGCAATCCGCGCCTCAAATTCACGCAGGACGCTGTCCATATCTTGATGGCGCACAAGTGCCGTTATGAAAGGAAACCCGAATTTACGGCAATATTCAGCGTTCAGTGCGGCCAGCCGCCCCTGATAGGCATTCTGCGCCGAGGTCAGGTTGAAGCGCCCCTGTTCTGACTGCGACGCGCGCGTCATCGACAGTGGGTTGTCGGGCGACAGTTCGGGATGCGCCCGAAAAAGTCTGATACAGTCTTCGGCGTTCAAGTCGCGCAGCTCGCGCTGAATAGCATGGCACAGGTCTTCGGCGTTTTTGAACGGTCGATGACGCGCCACTTTTGCTGCGATCTGGGGGGCGCGCTCGATCAACGGTTCAAGAAGCGCGATTGCGCGGTCTTCGTTTCCATCATTGAGGTCGCCAAGCATTTCCAAACTGATAATCCCCTCAGGTTGGCGCAAGGCTAGACAGGCATGCCATTCCTGTCCATAAAAGAAAACTTCATCACACATTCTATAAAATAGAACGCATTTCGCGCCGGGCGCTGATGCATAGCGCGTTCACCGGTGCAAATCGCGAACCGCGACAAACCTTAGAACGCGTAAAAAATAGCGACATGCCTCGCCCCCTTCGAACTTAACAATCCGAGGGTAGGGCCGATGCGTGACATCTTCAAACAGCCCTCAGCTTGGCATACGGCGGGAGGGGATATTTTCTGTCAAAGACTGAATTTCTTGCACGGCAATCGTCAAAACGGTCGTATTCAACTCGGTTTGCAAATAGTGTGCGTTCGAAATGACGCTTATCGTCTGTTGCAGCGCGTTCTCATCGCCGACCGGAATAAAGCACAGCTTGCCCTCTTTGATCTCGGTGTCGGCATCAAGTGCCGATGTCAGGGCGATAAAATCACCCGATGCCGCAAGTACTTTTATCAATTGCGGCGAATTCGCAACGATTGCGCGCTTGGCTTTTTCAAATATCCAGCCGTGGCGCGCCTCTAGGTGCTTTCGAATCGAGATATACTTGCTTTGAAAAACGACGGGATAAGAAATGAATTCCTCTAGATAAATCTGATTTTTAGCGGCAACTGGATGCGTGGGGGCCGCGATGCAACCCAAAGGAAAATCCTCTTTCCAATGGAAGATCAGATTTTTGTCAGGCGGCGCATTTGCAACCATCGCGAAATCATATTCGCCAAGCAAAACCCCCTTTACCGCGTTGTCAGGGCTTAGAATGTCGATCTCGATCTGGACTTGTGGCAGACGTTGCGTGACGCCGAACAGGACCGCCGGAACCAGCCCATTCACCATTCCATCCATTGCCGCCACCTTGACGCGGCCATGCTCTATCCCGCGGTTTTCTTGAATGGTTGTCCAGGTGCGCGCACTCTCCAACCGCCACGACAACGCAAGATCCAGAAGAAGTTGGCCTTGTGGCGTGATCACCATCCCCTTTGGTGTCCGCTCGAACAACAGCTCGCCGATAGTGTCCTCCAGCGATGTAATCTGGCGGTGAATAGCCGAGGCCGAAATGCCAAGCTCTTTCGAGGCCGCTTGAATCGAGCCAAATTCGGCAACCTTTTCCAGATACAGCAAAGAGCGTGGGACGAGGTGTAGGGGCATCTTCTGTCCTGACTGTAACATTGGGCACAGGCGCCACTGCACGCGATCAACACGCGGCGGATTGTGGCGCGGTAAACCCATTATAACCCAGCATTCGGAAATTTAGAACGCTAGCCGCTATTTTTTACCGTAGAGCGAAACAAATTGCTGTGGCAGGCTTAGCCGAGATTGCAGCGAACGAAACTGTCTGTGCAAAGGTGCGACGCGAATGGGAATTGAGGCTGATAATCTTGGCGCGGGTGGAATATCCATTCACGCGGTCGACGTTTCGCGCGGGATCCCCGCGCATGGCCTGACTGTTCGCCTTTGGCGCATAGATGGCAGCCGCCGGCAGGTGGCCGCGGGCAACTGTGAACAGGGCGGCCTGTTGCGGCATCCGGTGGCCGACGGTGTTGGTGTCGCGCGTGGAATTTACGAGGTGGAATTCGATGTCGGGGCTTATTTTCGCGAAGCCGGCGTTTCGGTGCCAGACCCCGCCTTTTTGGAAGTGGCGGTGTTCCGTTTTGGCATCGACAAGGTGACCGAGCATTTTCACTTGCCGTTCAAATTTACGCCCTGGGGATTTTCGCTTTTTCGGGGCGGCGCATAACAATCCGGAATTACCGCGTTTTTCAAGCACCCAAGGCTTTAGCCTGTAAAAGCTGGCAAAATCAGCCGGAAGCGCGCCGAACAGCGGTCAAAGCCCAAAGCCTGTAAACTATTCAACGGTTTGAATGGTAAGCGGCGACCACTTGGGCCGCCGCTGTTAATCAGGCTGTCAGATACAGCGCATGGGCGTTGCGGAAAGACAGCAGCTTGCGCTGGCTTTCGTCCCACAGATGCAGACGCGCGGTCGAGAAGCTCTCCCACATTGTCATGCGCTGGCTTTCGGCCAAGATCGGATGATCGCGCAGCACTTCGGTCAAACGGTAGAACGGGATGCGGCTGTAAAGGTGGTGCACATGGTGGATACCGATATTGGCAGACATCCAGCGCAAGGGGGCCGGAAGCACATAATGCGAGCTGCCCTCTAATGCGGCTTCATGCAACTGCCATTCATCATCGTTGCTCCAATGCGTGTCCTCGAACTGATGCTGGACATAGAACAGCCAAACACCCAGCGAAGCCGCCACGATCCAGGTGGGCAAAACAACCAACAGCAAGGCCGCCCAGCCAAAGAACCAAACGACGGCCGAAATCACGGCTAGAAGCGCGATGTTTGTGCCCATCGCAGAAACCCAAAACGAGGCACCCGAACGCATCAGGCCAAAGGGCACGCGATTCTGGATCAAAAACATATAGGCCGGACCGACGCCAAACAGCACGAAGGGGCTGCGGTAAATCCGGTACATAAGGCGCCCGAATGGCGAGCGGGCCTGATATTCCGCGACGGTCAGTGTGGTGACATCACCGATGCCGCGCTGATCCAAATTGCCAGAAGAGGCATGGTGGATTGAGTGTTGGCGGCGCCAGACATGATAGGGGGTCAGCGTCAAAACGCCCAGACAACGCCCGACCCAATCGCTTAGCCGACGATTCTTGAAGAAGGACGCATGACCGCAATCGTGCTGGATGCAAAACAGGCGGACCAAAAAGCCACCATTCACAATGCCCAGCAGCAGGGCCGCGATGACGCTATATTGCAGGAGCCAGATTGAAACGGCCCAGATGGCCAGTAGCGGCCCTATGGTTACAGCGATTTCAAACCAACTGCGCCCGGCATTAGGGTCGCGATACTGCGCGAGGACTTGGATCCAATCACGAGCGGAACGGACTGGCTCAACTGCGGTATCCCGCAAGTTCTGGATATTCATGCTTGGGTTGTCTTCCCTGTAGTGGCAACCAATTTTTCTTTTCGGCAGGACTTTACCTGCATTGCTCGATGACCTTCAGCGATAAGATAAACTGCGCTTTGTTGCAATCATATGAAGCGTCGCAGGTCGCTATTTTGGTCAATGTGACGCAGGGAAAACCAAGAAGCCACAATTTCTGCATGGTTTGCAGTCACAAAAGAAATGAAAAAAACCGCCGGAGGACGTACCTCGGCGGTTTTTTTCATCTTTCGCGTGGCCTCACACGAAAGCGTCAAATCAGCCTTGACGTGCTTTGAAGCGTTTTTGCGTCTTGTTGATCACATAGACGCGGCCTTTACGGCGCACAACCTGACAGTCGCGGTGACGCAACTTCAGCGAGCGGAGTGAATTTTTGACCTTCATGGGTCTTCTCCTCTTATCGCGGCGCGCGTGCGCCGATGAATCCTTTGCCCCTATCTTTAAGATAGGAACGGCTAAACCTTGCAACCAGATGGCGGCAAGAATGGTGGGCGGTACTGGGATCGAACCAGTGGCCACTACGATGTCAACGTAGTGCTCTACCGCTGAGCTAACCGCCCACACCCCTTAACGTCTTCGCCCTACCCAACCTTCGACTCAAGACCCAAAGAAAAGGACGCGGGCGAAACCGCGTCGGTTCGCAGGGCTATAAAAGGAGTCGCGTCGGTGTTCAAGGGGTTTTGGCAATGGAAAAAACCACGCTATACCAATATGGGAAGGAGGCCACATGTCCTCAGAGGTCTATACGCTGACAGAGCCCGCCGAGCGGACCACGCCGGTGCTGTTTTCGTCGCCCCATAGTGGGCGCGACTATTCCGCGCCATTTCGGGCGCGCAGCAGGCTTGCGCCGTTGATTTTGCGGTCTTCTGAAGATGCTTTTGTGGATCAACTCTTTGCTGCGGCTCCAAATTTTGGGGCACCGTTGATTACAGCTAATGTGCCGCGGGCCTATCTTGACCTCAACCGCGCGCAAGACGAGCTTGACCCCGCCCTTATTGAAGGTGTTGCGCAATCCGCGCAAAACCCGCGCGTCAGCTCTGGTCTTGGGGTGATTCCCCGTGTCGTTGCCGGCGGGCGCGCGATTTACGAAGGCCGAATTAGCAGGCTAGAGGCCGAAAACCGATTGCAGCGTTATTGGCAGCCCTATCATACGGCGCTGCGGGGGATGCTGGACGAAACGCACAAGATGTTCGATCAAGCGATTCTGATCGATTGCCATTCGATGCCTCATGAGGCGATAGAGGCGCATTCGCGGTCCAATCAGCCTTTGCCCGAGGTGGTTTTGGGCGATCGGTTTGGCGCGGCGGCAGGCCGTGAGGTTATGGAGCAAGTGGAGGCTGCGTTCGAGCGGGCAGGTCTGCGGGTCGCCCGCAATACGCCCTTTGCCGGGGCCTATATCACGCAAGCCTATGGCCGACCTTCGCGACGCCAGCATGTCATACAGGTGGAAATCGACCGATCGCTTTATATGGACGAGCAGCGGATCGAACTGCGACCCGATATTGCGGAATTTCAGGCATTGCTGACCGGGGTTATTGCCGAGCTGACAGGGCAATCTTTGCAAAATCAGGCTTTGGCGGCGGAGTGAGCGGGGCGCCGAGAGGGGTGTCGCAGGTAACGCTGAACGGCGAAACCCATCATCAGACAGATTTGCGCCCTAGGGCGGGCAGGGGGCGCTGCCCCCTGAAATCCCCGGGATATTTTGGAACAGATGAAAGGGGCGGCGGGTTTGAACCGCCCCTTTTTGAAGGCTTAGTGGATGATGGATTCTTGTGGCGGTTCGCGGCGTGAGGCGCTGACCCGGTCCCCGATCAGCAGGCCTTTGAGGCTGGCAGAGACTTTGAGAGTGGCACCGTCCAGAACCTCACCCGCCAAAATCATCTGGGCCAGCGGGTCTTGCAGGCTGCGCTGGATCACGCGTTTGAGCGGGCGCGCGCCAAACACCGGGTCATAGCCTTCATCGGCAAGCCAAGTCTGGGCGTCTTGGTCCAGCTCTAGCGTGATTTTCCGACTTGCGAGGCGGGTTTCCAGGCGTTTGAGCTGTATCGTGACGATGGCCGCCATATCCGCCCGTGCCAGACGGTCGAAGATAATGGTTTCATCCAATCGGTTGAGGAATTCCGGGCGGAAATGCGCACGGACGGCGTCCATGACATGCGCGCGGGCCTGGGCAGGATCGGCACCATCGGGAAGCTGGCTGAGGGCCAACGCGCCGAGGTTCGACGTCAAGATGATCAGCGTTTGCTTGAAGTCCACGGTGCGGCCGTGAC
>JBLIGH010000068.1:0-10972 GCA_047636855.1 Pseudorhodobacter sp. | reverse complement strand
ATTGATGGGCTGACTATAGACCATCCCGTATATAGGGTGCAATGGTTGCGACAGATTGTTGCGCCTTTGAAATTGAGCGACGGCTTGGGGTCTTGATTAAGGCACTGTATTTATTGGGTATTTATCGTTATTTTGAGCATCATTAGAACGGGTTAAAATCCCAGATTTCTGATCCGAATTTTTGAAACCGAAGGGCGCTGGCTTTAAATGGCCGGGTATTCGCCGTCAAATGCGCGATTTCACACGCGCGCCACCCATCGCAAATTGAGGCAACCAGTGGGAAAAGCACGGTGCGCTGCGCGAATTCCTGCGGCGCGCAATTGCGGGTGTTTGCCCCTGCAACCCAAATTGCAGGGGCAAACCGTTTTAAGCTTCGACAGGCTTTGGCGCAGGCGCTTGCGGGGCCAGCGGCTTGATCGTCCAGCCGGTGTAGCCAAACAAGATCGTAACCAAGGGCGAGATCCAGCAGAAAAACGCAAATGGTGCGTAGACGATGGTTGGCACGCCCAAAGTTGCCGTTTGGTAGGCGCCGCCCGAACCCCAAGGCACCAAGGGGTCGACAACGGTTCCGGCGTCTTCTGTTACCCGGCTCAGGTTTTCCGGGGCAAGGTTGCGATCACGGTAGGCGGGCGCATACATTCGACCGGTCATCACCAGCGACATATATTGGTCGCACAGCAGAAAGTTAGAGCCGATCGCCGTCAATGCCGTCGTCAGGATCAGCGATCCAGTCGAGTTGGCATAGCTGAGGATTTTATTGGCAATCACCTGAATCTGCCCGGTTCCCTGCATCACACCACCGAACATCATTGCGACGATGATCAAACTGGTTGTGTACAACATTGACTCCAACCCCCCGCGCGACAGCAGCGAGTCGACATCGGCATTTCCGGTCTCGATACTTGGCCCGGAAAAAGCCGCGTTCATCGCGGTATCATAGCCCGCACCTTGCACCAGCATTGCCGCGACAAGCCCGGCCAGCGCGCCGATTGCAATGCCCGGAATAGCGGGGATCTTGCGAAAGCTGATCACCATAACCAGTACAGGCGGCAGCAGAAGTATCGGATGAATGGTAAAGGTGGTGTCCAAGGTCTGCAAAATCGCCTCGACCCGCGTGGCATCACCGCCAGTGTTTGTATAGGTCAGACCAATCGCCAGATAAGCCATTAGTGCCAGTCCAAATGACACGCAAGTTGTTGGAAGCATGTGACGAATATGAGTGTACAGATCGACGCCGACCATCGCAGGGGCAAGGTTTGTCGTGTCCGATAAGGGTGAGATTTTATCACCGAAATACGACCCCGACAAAACAGCGCCTGCAACCAGCGGTACCGGCACGCCAAGTCCGGCGCCAACCCCCATCAAGGCGACACCGATTGTCCCTGTCGTCCCCCAACTTGTCCCCGTCGCGGTCGAGGCCACAGCGCAGATGACGGCTGAGGCGGGCAGGAAATAGGTGGGGCTGAACACTTGCAGGCCGTAATAAACCATCGTTGGTACGACACCGCCCAAGATCCAAAGCCCGATCAAAATGCCGACAATCATCAAAATGATGATCGAGCCAAGGGCGTTTGTGATGCCCTTCACCATGCTCTCTTGGATTTCAACCCAAGTGTATTTGCAGCGCAGAGCCACCAAACTTGCCACCATCACGCCCAAAAGCATCGGCAAATGTGGTGACAGCCCGTAGATGGCAATGGAAATACTGATCCCGATGATCAGCGAGAATAGCGAAACAAGCGCTTCCAGCAAACTTGGTTTTCGCCCCTTTGATATAGGTGTCGTCATGATTTATCCCTCGTTGGATTGGATGAAACTTATGGCTCGGGTTGTTTCCCGCTCTTGTTTTCATTGGGTATTTTCGGTTGATGGTTCATTTGGCGCGCATCACCATGCCAAACAGATCACGCGAGTCGTCCGGGTCGGCGATTATATCGAGCTGGTCACAAAATCCGGTTTCCGCCAGCTTTGAGTGGACGTAGCGCAGGGCGGCGAAATCCTCGATCGCAAAGCCTACGGAATCGAAAAGGGTGACTTGCGACGCATCACGCCGCCCTTCGATGTGCCCCGCGATCACCTGCCAAAGCTCGGTCACTGGGTGGTCCGCGTCCAATTGCTGTATTTCGCCCTCGATCCGAGTTTGCGGTGGATATTCGACGAAAATCGAAGAGCGCAGCAATATATCGCGGTGCAGCTCTGTCTTGCCGGGGCAATCGCCACCGACACCGTTGATGTGAACGCCCGCGCCGACCATATTATCGGTCAAGATGGTCGCAAGCTGCTTATCCGCCGTCACCGTGGTGATGATTTGCGCGCCCTCAATCGCCTCTTGCGGCGAGGTGCAAGCGGTCAGTGTTAGCCCAAAACCTTGCAGATTGGTGACGCATTTTTGGGTCGCATCAGGGTGGATATCGTAGAAACGGATTTCCTCGATGCCGCAGATCGCCTTGAAGGCCAAAGCTTGAAATTCCGCCTGTGCACCATTGCCAATCAACGCCATCACGCGGGCGCCTTTCGGGGCCAACCACTTGGCCGCCATCGCCGAAGTCGCCGCGGTGCGCAGGGCGGTCAGAATGGTCATTTCTGACAAAAGGATCGGATACCCGGTATCGACAGTCGCCAAAAGTCCAAATGCAGTAACGGTTTGCAAGCCTTTCTTCATGTTGGACGGATGGCCGTTCACGTATTTGAACCCGTAGGTTTCGCCGTCAGAGGTCGGCATCAGCTCGATCACCCCAACATCTGAGTGCGAGGCCACACGCGGGGTTTTGTCGAACGTGTCCCAGCGGCGGAAATCATTTTCGATTTCGGCGGCAAGATCGACCAAAACCTGTTCCACGCCAAAATGGTGGACCAGTTTCATCATGTTCTCCACACTGACAAAGGGCACATAGGCCTGCCGAGAGGGCGTCTTCATTGTTCGTCTCCTGTTGCGGAAAGCACCGCGTTGCGCGGGGGATATCGAGGCCTGCAATCTTGCGGCGTACCGATCCCTTGGCGTGGTCAATTCTGTGGGGTCGCAGGTGCGCTGCGGGTTTCATCCAAAGCCCCTTGTTGGGCGGTCGAACACTTTGCGGCCCATCAGGCTGGCCACAAGATCGACCATCAGGCGGGCTGTTCGGCCACGCTCGTCCAGAAACGGGTTCAATTCCACCAGATCAAGCGAGGTCACCAACTCACTTTCGTGCAACAGCTCCATCACCAGATGCGCCTCGCGGATCGTGGTGCCGCCCGGAACGGTGGTGCCAACCGCTGGCGCAATCGAGGGGTCAAGGAAATCGACATCCAGGCTGACATGAAGCAAGCCATTGGCAGCCTTCACCTTTTCCAAGAATGCCCGCAAAGGGGCCACGATCCCCATTTCGTCCAAAACCCGCATATCGTTGATTTCGATGTCATGCTTCAGCAAGGCCGCATGTTCGGCGCGGTCAACAGAGCGGATGCCAAAAAGACAGATATTTTCGGGCGGTACGGGGGCAGGGAAGGGCGGGAAAGCCTCGAACCCATCGCGCCCTGAAATATAGGCGACGGGGGTTCCATGCAGATTACCGCTGGTCGTGCTCATCGGCGTGTGAAAATCGGAATGCGCATCAAGCCAAAGCAGAAACAAGGGCCGCCCCTCGTGTGCTGCATGTTCGGCGACGCCCGCAACAGACCCAAGGGCCAGCGAGTGATCGCCGCCCAACAAGATCGGAAACCCGTCCCTAATGGCGCTGCGTGTCGCTTGGCGCAGGCTTTCCGTCCAGCCCAAGGTTTCTGCCAATGAATGCACGGCGGCATTTTCGCATGTCGCACCCGAGGCAGGCGTCATGGTAACATCACCCCGATCCTCGACCCGGTGCCCCAGATCGCTGATAGTCTGCGCCAATCCCGCAACGCGGTAGGCGGCAGGGCCCATCAGGCAACCGGGGCGTCGCTGGCCACTGTCAATCGGCGCGCCTATCAGAATACAGGTTTTGGGCATGGTGTCTCCTTTGCTTGAAAGCAGTTTTCTTTCAATTTGTGTCGGAATAAAGCATGCATATAGTGCATAACGCACATTCAATTATCCAAAACGGTAGCAAAAGGGATCAAAATGGACGAAACGGATCAATTTTTGATTGCCGAGCTACGGCGTGATGGGCGGGCCTCTTTATCGGATCTGGCCGAGCGGTTGAGTTTAAGCCGCGCCACCGTGCGCGTGCGGATGGAACGGTTGCAAACCCGCGGCGAGATTGCGGGGTTTACGGTGCTGACACGCGGCGATGTCACGGCAACACCAGTGCGGGCGTTGATGATGATCGGGATCGAGGGGCGCGGGGCCGAAAAGGCGATGGCACGGTTGACCGGCATTCCGGCAGTGCAGGCGGTGCATTCCACCAACGGTAAATGGGATCTGATCGCCGAAATTGGCGCGCAAACCCTGTTGGAATTGGACGAGGTCATTTCGCGCATCCGCAATCTTGACGGCATTATGACCTCCGAGACAAATCTGTTGCTGTCCACCCGCAAAGCCGGGCGTCGCAATCTGCCCTGAAGGTGCGGCGGCTGCGCGCATCCCCATTGGCTCGGCCTGAAATTAAGCTTAGGTTACCACAAACACAAAGCACAGGAGAGTGCCCCATGATCGCCGAGCTTGGACATTTTGCCCTTATACTCGCGCTTTGCGTCGCGGTGCTGCAAACGGTGATGCCAATGATCGGGGCGCATAAGCGTTGGTCGGGTTGGATGGCGGTGGCAGAGCCTGCGGCGATAACCCAGTTCTTGCTGATCAGCGTTAGCTTTGCAGCCTTGACCTATGCCTTTGTTACATCTGACTTTTCGGTGCGGCTGGTTGTGCTGAACTCGCACACGCTGAAACCGATGCTTTACAAAATTGCGGGCGTTTGGGGCAATCACGAAGGCTCGCTGTTGCTGTGGTCGCTGATCTTGGCGCTGTTTGGTTCTTGCGTGGCGTGGTTTGGTGGCAACCTGCCACCGACATTGCGCGCGCGGGTTTTGGCGGTTCAAGGCAGCGTTGGCGTTGCTTTCTTGCTGTTCATGCTGCTGACCTCGAACCCGTTTTTGCGCCTGATCGATCCGCCTTTTAATGGCGAAGACCTTAACCCTTTGCTGCAAGATCCCGGTTTGGCTTTCCACCCGCCTTTCCTTTACCTTGGCTATGTTGGCCTTTCGGTGTCGTTTTCCTTCGCGGTTGCCGCGCTGATTGAAGGCCGGGTCGACGCGGCTTGGGCGCGCTGGGTGCGGCCATGGACCTTGGCAGCTTGGGTTTTTCTGACCATCGGTATCGCGCTCGGGTCTTGGTGGGCCTATTACGAACTGGGCTGGGGCGGCTTTTGGTTCTGGGATCCGGTTGAAAACGCAAGCTTTATGCCTTGGCTGTTGGCGGCGGCTTTGCTGCACTCGGCCATTGTGGTCGAAAAGCGCGAATCGCTGAAAGCCTGGACGATTTTGCTGGCAATCCTCGCCTTCGGCTTTTCGCTGATGGGGACGTTCATCGTGCGGTCGGGGTTGCTGACGTCGGTACATGCTTTTGCCAATGACCCGGAACGCGGTGTGTTCATTTTGATGATCCTCGCGTTCTTCATGGGCGGTGCTTTGATCCTTTTTGCCGCCCGCGCCTCTGTGATGGAGGCAAAGGGGATTTTTGCCCCCGTTAGCCGCGAAGGCGCACTTGTTGCCAATAACCTGCTGCTGGCGGTGTCTTGTTTCGTGGTGTTTATCGGCACAATCTGGCCGCTGATTGCCGAATTGCTTTGGGACCGGACGCTTAGCGTTGGCGCGCCGTTCTTTGACGCGGCTTTCACCCCGTTTATGGTCGGCCTAGCGCTTTTGCTGCCGCTTGGCGCGATCCTGCCATGGAAACGGGCGCAGGCGGCCAGATCGTTGCGCTCGCTTTGGCCTGCGGCGGTGCTGGCGCTGTCTTTGGGCGCGTTGGGATATGCGATGCAAACCGGGAAAACTGCACTGGGTCCGATTGGTCTTGCGCTTGGCGCTTGGGTTTTGTTTGGCGCAATCATTGATCTGTGGCAGCGCAGCGGCCGTGGCGCGATTTCACTGCGTCTGGGCCGTATCGCACGGCTGCCACGTGCCGATTGGGGCAAAGCGACCGCCCATTCGGGGTTCGGGGTCACGGTTTTTGCCGTCTCTGCGATGACCGCTTGGCAAGTCGAAGATATCCGGGTCATGCATATCGGCGATAGCTTTCAGATGAGCGGTTATGACATCACCCTCGCCGCTGTGGATGAGGGCAGGGGGCCGAACTATTTCACCACCAAGGCGCAGATGAACGTCACGCGCAACGGGGCTGCGGTCGCGACGGTTTATCCTGAAAAGCGGGTCTATCCGGTTGCAGGCATGCCCACGACAGAGGCGGGGATCGATTATGGCTTCACCCGTGACCTATATCTGGTGATCGGCGACGAGCAAGAAACCGGTGCCTGGGCCGTGCGCAGCTATTTCAAACCCTTTGCCAATTGGATTTGGGGCGGATCGCTATTGATGGCGCTTGGCGGGATGATCAGTCTGGCTGATCGGCGCTACCGGGTGGCTGCAGGCGCGCGTCGTCGCCCTCAGCCAACCCCGATTGCAGCGGAGTAACCTGGTGCGCGCCTTGGTCCTCATCGCCGCCCTGATCGCAACGCCTGTGTGGGCGGTGCAACCTGATGAAATCCTGCCTGACGCTGTCATGGAGGCACGTGCACGCGCGCTGTCAAAAGACTTGCGTTGCCTTGTCTGCCGCAATGAAAACATTGATGACAGCGATGCCGATTTGGCGCGCGATTTGCGGATATTGCTGCGCGAACGCTTGGTTGAAGGTGATAGTGATGAACAAGCCATTGCGTTTATCGTCGAACGTTACGGCGAATATGTCTTGCTAAACCCAACCTCCAAAGGCTCCAACCTGATCCTTTGGATCGCCGGGCCGTTGATGCTGATCGGGGGCGGGCTGATGTCGGCGCTTTATCTGCGTAGCCGCCGCAATGCGGGCGAACTTACGCTGGCAAACCTCAGCGAAGATGATGAAAAGCGGTTGGCTGAAATTCTGAAAGAGTGACGCAAAGTTACGCTTTCTCTTGACCGCAAGGCGCTTATGCTAGTGCAAAGGCTGCAAGCAGCTGCGATTGCCGCTAAACCAGCCTTTTGAAACCTGCATATACCGGAGTGTCCGATGATCTATGAAACCATCACCTATGCCGAAACCGATGGTATTGGTCTGATCTCGCTGAACCGCCCCGAGGTTATGAATGCGCTTTCCAGCCAGATGCGCGCCGAGCTGCTTTATGCGGTGCGCAGCGCTGGTAAAACCGCGCGCGTATTGGTGATGACGGGCGAAGGCCGGGCTTTTTGTGCCGGTCAGGATCTGGGCGACCGCGCGCGGATCGCCAGCATCGATCTGGAACGCACGCTGCGTGACGAGTATGAACCTTTGCTGCGCGCGATCTATGACTGCCCGATCCCAACTATTTCCGCCGTGAACGGTGCTGCTGCCGGGGCGGGGGCCAATCTGGCACTGGCCGCCGATGTCGTGATCGCGGCGCAATCGGCCAGCTTCATTCAAGCCTTCACCAAGATCGGTCTGATCCCGGATGCGGGCGGCACCTATTGGTTGCCCCGCCAGATCGGGGCGGCGCGCGCCATGGGGGCAGCCCTTTTTGCCGATAAGATCAGCGCCGACCAGGCCGCTGATTGGGGGATGATCTACGAATCTATCCCAGACGAGACTTTCGCGGCGCATTGGCAGGCCCGTGCGGCCCATCTTGCCCAAGGCCCAACGGCGGCTTACCGCGGCGTCAAAACCGCAATCCGTGCCAGCTATGGCAACACGCTTGAACAGCAATTGGCCCTAGAGGCAAAGCTTCAAGGCGCCTGTGGCTTGACCCACGATTTCAAAGAGGGCGTGATCGCTTTCCTCGAAAAGCGCACCGCGAAATACGAAGGCCGCTAATCACACCGAAATAGGCGCCCCACGACCTGTGATCGGGGGCGCTTTTGGATCAGGCACCGCGGGACAATCCTGCAACCCCGGTGCGCGCGATTTCAACCAAGCCCAAGGGCCGCATCAATTCGGCAAAAGCGTCAATCTTCTCGGGCGTTCCGGTCATCTCGAACACAAAGCTCTCCAGGGTCGAATCAACCACATTCGAGCGGAAAATCTCGGCCAGACGCAGGGCTTCGATCCGGTGCTCACCTTTGCCCGCGACCTTGAACAACGCAAGCTCGCGCTGAACCGACGGCCCGTCAACCGTCAGATCATGCACCTCATGAACCGGGACAATCCGACCAAGCTGTGCTTTGATCTGGTCGATCACCTGCGGTGTGCCGCGCGTTACAATGGTGATGCGGCTGCGATGGCCTTTGTGATCCACCTCAGCGACCGTCAGGCTGTCTATATTGTAACCCCGGCCCGAGAACAGACCGATTACACGGGCCAGAACCCCGCTTTCATTATCGACAATGACCGCAAGCGTATGCTGTTCGATCACGTCGGAATTGGGGTCGCGCAGATCATAAGCCGAATGGCTGGTGGACCCGGATTTAATATTGAGCGGCGACATTTGGCTGCCCTTTCATCTGTTTGAAAATATCCCACGGGGGTCCGGGGGTGTGAAACCCCCGGCGCTCTCACTCTTAGATCACGTCAGACCAGCACGGCACCTGTAGCACCAATAACCCCTTGCGTATCCGCATCGCCCAACAACATCTCGTTATGCGGCTTGCCCGAAGGGATCATCGGGAAGCAGTTCTCATGCTTTTCCACCCGGCAATCAAAAATGACCGGCCCATCATATCGGATCATCTCCATGATCGCATCATCCAGATCCTTGGGGTCTGAACATCTGATGCCTTTGCAGCCGAATGCATCTGCCAATTTCACGAAGTCGGGCAAGCTTTCTGACCAGCTTTGACTGTAACGCTCGCCATGCAGCAATTCTTGCCATTGCCGCACCATGCCAAGCCGCTCGTTGTTCAAGATGAACTGCTTGGTTGGCGCGCGAAACTGCATCGCCGTGCCCATTTCTTGCATGTTCATCAGCCAGCTTGCCTCGCCCGCGACATTGATCACCAAAGCGTCGGGATGCGCGACCTGAACACCGATCGAGGCGGGCAGCCCGTAACCCATTGTCCCAAGACCACCAGAGGTCATCCAACGGTTCGGCGCTTCAAAGCCCAGAAACTGTGCTGCCCACATCTGATGCTGGCCAACCTCTGTGGTGATATAGCGGTCCATACCTTTGGTCAGCGCCTCCAGCCGCTGCAAGGCATATTGCGGTTTGATGACGGTGTCAGACCCCTGATAGTCAAGGCAATTGACGGCACGCCATTGCGCGATCTGTGCCCACCATGTCGCCAGCCCGGCCTGATTGACCTTGCGCCCGCGCGCTTTCCAAAGCTGCAAAGCCTCTTCCAGCACATGGCCAACATCGCCCAAAATTGGCACCTCGGTGCGGATCACCTTGTTCAACGATGACGCGTCGATATCAATATGGACCTTGCGGCTATTGGGGCTGAAATCGGCAATCCGCCCGGTGATGCGGTCGTCGAACCGTGCCCCGATATTCAGCATCAGATCGCAGCCATGCATCACCAGATTGGCCTCATAGGTGCCGTGCATACCCAGCATACCCAGCCAATGCTTGCCGCTGGCCGGATAGCACCCCAGACCCATCAAGGTCGAGGTGATCGGAAAGCCGGTCGCCTCGACAAATTCGCGCAACAATGCGCTGGCCCCGGGGCCAGAGTTGATGACGCCGCCGCCGGTGTAAAACACCGGACGCTCAGCGGTCTCCATCATCTCGACCATCCGCATGATCGCTTCTGGGTCGCCTTTCAGCTTTGGTTGGTAATGCGACACCTTGGCATTGGGTTTTGGCGTATAGGTGCCGATGGCGAATTGCACGTCCTTTGGAATGTCGATCAGCACCGGGCCGGGGCGGCCATGGGTGGCGACATGAAAGGCTTGGTGGATCACTTCGCTTAGCTTTTCGGTGTCTTTCACCAGCCAGTTATGTTTGGTGCAGGGCCGGGTGATGCCAACGGTATCAGCCTCTTGAAAGCCATCCGTCCCGATCATGAAGGTCGGAACCTGCCCGCTCAACACCACCAATGGGATCGAGTCCATCAGTGCATCTGTCAGGCCGGTCACCGCATTGGTCGCCCCCGGGCCAGACGTCACCAAAACCACACCGGGTTTGCCGGTCGAGCGGGCATAGCCTTCGGCCATATGCACCGCCCCTTGCTCGTGACGCACTAAGATATGGCGAATATCATTTTGCTTGAAGATCTCGTCATAGATCGGCAGCACAGCCCCGCCCGGATAGCCGAAAACGACTTCCACCCCCTGTTCCTTCAGGGCCTCAATCACCATTCTTGCGCCGGTCATCGACTTGGTCATCATTCTCATCCTCTGCTGCCGTTCAATCGGCCGTTTTCGCAACAAAAAGCCCCCGGGGGTTAATCGGGGGCGCATGGGTACCTAGAAGGGGTTTCCGTTACCGGCCCATGCGCCTTTTCCGAATGACGACTAGAATATCAATCATTGTTTTACCCCTCTGTGCCGAGCGACCATATTGCGGGCTGAAAGGGGCGTCAACAGGCAAAATCAGTAATAAAGTGTCTCGAATACAAAAAATATTGGTATAAAGTTACGTTTTATAGCTTTCGCACGTAAGAAGCGCAAAATTGAAGCTGGTTTCGATAGCGATATTTCGGGCGATTTGGTCCTGAAACTGTTACATTCGTCGCGTAGCAGGGTCATTAGGCACTTTGATCCGGTGCTGGATATTGGCCAAAAGCCAAGGTTGGCGCTTCTTGTTCCCCAAGTGATCGCCGCCGAAAAGCCCCCGCCGCTTCGTCAGGTGGGGGCTTTTCAATTTCGCCAAATACCCAAAATGACGCCAGACTATACCCGGCCTAAGCCAGTAATCCTTGGGCAAGCCTGCGGGCATAATCGGGCTCGCGCCGCCACGAGCAGGCGATCGCGCGCGCCATG
>JBLIGH010000067.1:0-10975 GCA_047636855.1 Pseudorhodobacter sp. | reverse complement strand
AATCTGAAACCACGGGTGCTGCGCAAGGAAATGCACATTTTCTTGATAAAATCCTGAAACTTGGTTTTAACCCTTGGGAAGGGGTTTGACCTTATTCAATTGGGGCTACTTTTTTCAGGTAAGCCGCAATGGCGTCGCGGTCGCTTGCTGGCAGGCGCGCCATGTTTTGAATAACATTGACCATATGCCCCCCTGCGGAATCGTATTCAGGTGTGAAGCCTGAGGTCAGATATTGCGCGATATCGTATTCGGACCATTCCAAAGCAGCCAGCGTGATATTGGGGATGCGTCCTTTGCCTGACGGATCCGGCGCCCCAGCCAACCACCGCGATTGATCCAACCCGCCCAAAATGTTGCGTGGCGTGTGGCATTCGCTGCAATGCGCCAATCCTTCCACAATATAGCGGCCTCTAATCTCGGGCTCGGTCAAATCCCCTGTAATCACCCAGTCATCATTCTCAAACAATAATTTCCAGCCGCCCAGGCTGCGGCGAATATTGAAAGGGAAGGGCACCTCATGCGGCAGACTGGCAGCGTCGCTGGCAGGCAAGGTATCCATGAAGGCTTTCAGGTCGGCAATGTCGGAAAGTGCGGCTTTGTTATAAGCATTATAGGGAAATGCCGGGAAGTAATGCGCGCCATCCGGGGAAACGCCCCGGGTCACGGCCGAGGCAAAGTCGCGCAATGTCCAGTTGCCAATCCCTTGCTGCGGGTCGGTCGAGATATTGGGCGCAAGGAACGTCCCGAAGGGCGAGGCAAAGCGCTGCCCGCCAGCCAACACCAATGCAGCGTCACCTTCGGCATCTGGGGCCGTATGGCACGAAGCACAGCCCGCAGCCCAAAACACCGCTTCGCCTTTGACCGGATCGCCAACAAGCCCTGCCACATCAGCATCGCTTAACGGTCTTGGGGCGGTTGCGACCCAAAAGACCGCGCCACCGATCACGGCGAGGAGGGCGGCAGAGGTTAGCAATCGGCGCATCGGATAACTCCTATCTGGCGAAGGTCAAGTTTGCGCCACGAGGCACACGCTTGCAAGGTTGCACAGATATCGCAGGGGCGCTGTTCCTCAGGGATCAGCCGCATGCCTAAAAACGAGGCGTGCGATGGGCGTGCCCGCCACCGTCCAGCGTTAACCAATCGGGCCAACCAAAGAAATACTCAATCCCAAATAGCAGCAGACAAAACGCCACGACCCCGAGTACCAGTTTGACATGCCCTTCGGATGGCGGTTTGCGCGCCCATCGGGCCATGCGCAGCAGCAGGCGAAAATTCATCGGGCCTCCATTATGTTTTGCGCCAGATCACGCCAGGGATGGGCCGAGAAATGCCCGCGCGCAGCCCCCGAAGGCGAGGGCAAGACCCAGATCGGCAAGCCCGGATAGGTGTCGGTCTGCGTAAGCCCTGCCGGGCAGCGTGTTCCAAGGGCGATCTTTGCTGCCGTCAGACTGGTGAAAGCCAGCCGTTTTGGGGCAAGTTTTGCGATCAGCGCCGCCAATGCCTTTGGGGCGTAAGCGGTGGGCGGAATATCGCGGTCCATCCCGCTAACCCCTTTGGCAAGATCGGTTAAGCCAAGCCCCAGACCGGGCAGCAGATAATCGTCTTGCGGCCGGAACAAATGCGGTGTCAGGCCCGTTTCCCAAAGCATTGGCCAAAAGCGGTTGCCCGGACCGGCGTAGTAATGGCCGCGGCGTGCCGAGGCATGACCTGCCGCCGTGCCGCAAAACAGAACCTCCAGATCCTGTGCAAGCAGGTCAGGCAGCATCACCCCTCGTCCGTGAAGCGAACTTTCCCAATGAAAGGCAGGTTCCGGTTGCGCTGTGCAAAATCGATGCCGTAACCCACGACAAATTCATCGGGGATTTCAAAGCCGGTCCAGGTCGCTTTAACCTCGATCTCGCGGCGGCTGGGTTTGTCGAGCAAGACGCAAACTTCCATCCGGGCCGGGTTGCGCGATTGCAAAAGCTGGATGACATGCGACAGGGTGAAACCCGTGTCGACGATATCTTCGACCACCAAGACATCGCGCCCCGCAATCTCGCCGCGTAAGTCTTTGAGAATGCGGACTTCCCGGCTGCTTTCCGTGCTATTGCCATAGCTAGAGGCTTCTAGGAAATCGACCTCGACCGGCAGGTCCAATTCGCGCACCAGATCGGCGATAAAGACGAAAGAGCCGCGCAAAAGCCCCACGACAATCAGCTTGTCGGTTCCGTTGAATTTAACGCGTATTTCGGCTGCCAATTGCTCTATCCGGGCCGCAATCGACTTGGCAGAGATCATCTGGTCTATCACATAAGGTTTAGTTGGCATGCTGGCCCCTTGATTTCCCGGCCATGTTTATCCAATAGCTTGGGCCAAGTCACGCCAAAGACGGATCAGTTTCACTTTATGCCAAATCATTCTGAAATCCGGGTTCTGCCCTATACCGCCACTCAGATGTACGGGCTGGTTGCCGATGTCGACTCCTATCCAAAGTTCCTGCCTTGGAATTCTGCGGCCCGCATCCGGTCACGCAAAGCGATTGAAGGGGGCGAGGTGATCGAGGCCGATCTGGTGATCAGCTTCAAAGTGTTTCGCGAACGGTTTGGCAGCCGGGTGACCTTGTGGCCAGAGGCGCAAAAGATCGATACGGAATATCTGGACGGCCCGTTTCGCTATCTGCGCTCGCATTGGATGTTTCGCGAGGTGGCCACGGGCGGGTGCGAGGTGGAATTTCACGTCGACTTTGAATTTCGCAACGCGATTTTGCAAAAGATCATCGGCGTGGTGTTTAACGAGGCGATGCAGCGCGTCGTTAAAGCCTTCGAGACCCGGGCCGAGGCGTTATACGGGGCATCGGTCTGAAAAAGGGGGCGCTTGGCCCCCTTTCGCATGGTTTAGAAGGCGTTATCAGCTGGTCAGCTCATAGGCGTGTTCGCCGTGGGACGAGATATCAAGACCATTGGATTCGGTCTCGGCGTCAACACGCATCGGCGTGACCAGACCAACCAGTTTCGCGATGACAAAGGTGGTGGCGATCGTCCAAACAGCAACAATCGCCAATCCCCCCAATTGCGCGCCCCAAGCGCCAGCGCCGAAAGCGGCGATCATAATCGTGCCAAAGATACCGCCAATGCCGTGAACCGCGAAGACATCCAATGTGTCATCGATTTTCAGTTGATTTTTCACCAGCAAGACCGCTTCTTGACATAGCACGCCCGCGATCAGACCGATTGCCAGTGCTTCAATCGGGCCAACAAAACCTGAGGCCGGTGTGATCGAGGCAAGTCCCGCGATTGTGCCGGTGACCAGCCCGACCAGCGAGGATTTTCCAAATTTAATCCGCTCCCATGCGGCCCAAGACAGCGAGGCGGCGGCGGCTGAAATATGCGTCACGGTGATCGCCATCGCGGCACCACCATCTGCCGCAAGTTGCGAGCCGCCGTTAAAGCCGAACCAGCCAACCCACAGCATCCCTGCGCCGATCATCGCCATACCGGGATTGTGCGGCGGTGTGGCCTTGTGATTGCGTGGCCCGATCATCACGGCCAACACCAGCGCGGCCAAGCCCGCCGTTTCATGCACCACAATGCCGCCGGCAAAATCTTTCACGCCAATGGCACCAAAGATACCGCCATCCGCCATCATGCCGCCGCCCCAGATCCAATGGGCAACCGGCGCATAGCAGATCAGCATCCAAAGCCCCGAAAACCCCATAACAAAGCCAAACCCGACCCGCTCAACATAGGCCCCCACAATCAGCGCAGGCGTGATGATCGCAAAGGTCATTTGAAAGGCAAAGAAGGCTATTTCCGGCAATGTGCCTGACAAGCTATCGCTTGTGACGCCGCTCAGAAAGGCTTTGCCAAGTCCGCCCCAATAGGCGTTGCCATCGCCAAAAGCGATGGAATAACCCGCTGCAAGCCAAAGCACGCTCATCAGTGCGGCGATTGCAGCGCAGTGCATGAAAACACTAAGCACGTTGCGCCCGCGGACAAGCCCGCCGTAAAACATTGCCAGTCCAGGCAACGTCATGAACAGCACAAGGGCTGTTGCTGTCATAATCCAAGCGGTATCGGCGGCGTTCATGTTCGCTCCTGCTTCAGTTTCCGGGTCGCGCCAAAAAACGGCATTGCGCCCGAAATAAAAGCAGTTTTATGAAAATGGAGCGTCTAAATTTTATGCTTTTTGCTAAAAGTGCTATTTCATAACTTAATTTTGGCAGTACGCATAAAAAGTAATCGGTTTACAAATAATTGATCCGGTTGAGGGCTTCCGTCATCAAAGCCAGCGCTTTATCGCGGCTGGCAAGCCGGACCGCTTCACGACCCAAAGCGCCAAATTCGATTGTCACACTCAAGACAGCGGCGTTTTTTTGGGCGATTCCGAAACAGACACGGCCTTCAGGTTTGAAATCTGATCCCCCGGGGCCCGCGATGCCTGTTACCGAAATGGCCAAATCCGCTTGGGATCTTGCCAACGCACCTGCCGCCATTTCGCGGGCGACGTCTTCGGACACCGCGCCAAAGGCCGCGAGGCTCGCCTCGGTCACGCCCAACATCTCGATCTTTGCCGCGTTGGAATAGGTCACGAAGCCACGGTCAAACACGTCGGACGATCCTGCAACGTCGGTCAAAGCCACCGCAACCATACCGCCCGTGCAGCTTTCCGCTGTGGCGATTTTAACGCCGCGCGCCCGTGCAAGCGCCAAAAGGGCCTGAACGGTCACAGCAAAACCAAATGGGCGAGGGCTGCGAAAATCACGGTGCAAATCCCTGCAAAAAGGCCTGCCCAAAGATCGTCCAGCATAACGCCAGCCGCATCGTGACGCGCATCAGCGCGGCCCACCAGCCAAGGCTTCCAAATGTCGAACAGTCGGAACAAAACGAAGGCTGCAACCCAGCCGGGGTACGGAAAGTTGTCGCTTTCCAAGCCGATATACCAAAATCCGAACGAGGGGAACAAAAGCGCAATCCATTGGCCTGCGACCTCATCAATCACAATCTCGGACGGGTCCTCGCCGGGGCGCCCAGCCAGTTCCTTTTGGCAGGCCCAAAACCCCAAAGCGGTGACCGCAACCGTCGCCGCCAGTAGCAAAGGGAAATGCCCAATCCGGTGCAGGATCAACCCGACGCCGATCGCGGCGGCAGATCCCCAAGTGCCCGGGGCAGGGCGCAGCAGGCCCACGCCAAAAAAGATAGCGATTGCGCGACTGAGGGTCATGCTTGCACCAAACTGACCGTGGCGAGGGCTGCAATGCCCTCTTCGCGCCCGGTAAAGCCCAATTTCTCGCTGGTCGTCGCCTTGACAGAGATCCGGTCCACTGTCACCTCCATTATCTCGGCCAAAGCCGCGCGCATCGCTTGCGCATGTGGCCCGATCTTGGGCGTCTCGCAGACCAGTGTTACATCGGCATTGCCCAAACGGAAACCGCGCTTTGCGGCCTGTGCCGCTGCGTGGCGCAAAAAGATGTGGCTTGCAGCGCCTTTCCATTGCGGGTCCGACGGCGGGAAGTGCTGACCGATATCGCCCAAAGCCAAGGCACCGTATATTGCATCCGTCAGCGCATGCATGCCAACATCCGCATCCGAATGCCCCAGCAATCCGCGGCTATGAGGTATTTTCACTCCACAAAGCCAAAGGTGATCGCCGTCGCAAAACGCGTGGACGTCAAAGCCATTGCCAAGCCGAATATCCATCTGCCGCCCCTTCGTGTCGCGATCCGCCATCAGCCTTTCCGCGCGGAGAAAATCGCGGGGATAGGTCAGCTTTAGGTTCTCCTCTTCCCCCTCGATGATGGCCACGTCAAGCCCTGCGGCGCGGGCAACTTCAACATCATCTGCGGCCTGGCCCTTGTAGGCACGGTGCGCCGCTAAAATCGATGCAAAGTCAAAGGCTTGTGGTGTTTGCGCCCGGTAAAGCCCGGACCGGTCTTGGTGGCCTGCGACATAGCCCTTAACGCCTTGCCACAAAGCATCCGATAAGATCAGGGCAGGGGCGGCTGCCGCATGGCTGTCAAGGGCCGCAATCATCCGTGCAATCAACGAGGTGGAGACCAAGGGCCGTGCACCATCGTGGATCAGCACCCGCGTCACATCTTGGCCGTCCAAAGCCTCTAGCGCCGCGCGAACCGAGGCTGTGCGGGTGGCCCCCCCTGCGACGATTTGTACGCCCTGGCCCAGATCGGCGGCGCGTTCAAAATCGTCGGGATGCAGCACCACTACAATCAGGTCGACGCCGCAGGCCTGTGCAAAGGCCGCAACCGTATGTGACAAGGCCGAGGCACCGTTAAGGTTTTGCCACTGTTTGGGCTTTTCGCCTCCGGCGCGGGTCCCGCGCCCGGCAGCGACAATAATGGCAGCGATGGTCATTTTAACCCCTTAGCAACTAGAGCGTCCTGTCTAGGCGATGCGCTCGCGCATGACAATCAGGCGCAATCCAGCATAGTATCGCCTAAAATTTAATCAAAGCATGTTTTTAGGGCGAAAAACATCGTGCTGCCATTTGTCTTTTCGCTCTAACAGCCCTACTTCAAGGGTCAAGCGCTCAAAGAAAAGGCATTTTCGTGCAACTGGCCCATCTTCACATTTGGCCACCCGTTTTGCTGGCTCCTTTGGCTGGCATCACCGACCTGCCGTTTCGACGGCTCGTCGCACGGTTTGGCGCAGGGCTGGTGGTGTCCGAAATGGTGGCAAGCCAAGAGGTCGTTCAGGCCAAACCTTTGGCACGGGCGCGGGCAGAGCTGGGGTTTGAAGAACAAGCCACCTCGGTTCAGCTTGCGGGCCGCGAAGTGCATTGGATGGCAGAGGCCGCGCGCTATCTAGAAGGGCAGGGCGCTAAGGTGATCGATATCAACATGGGCTGTCCGGCGAAAAAAGTAACCAATGGGTATTCCGGTTCAGCCCTGATGAAGGACCCGGACCACGCATTGCGCCTGATCGAGGCTGTGGTGGGGGCGGTCAAAGTGCCCGTCACGCTTAAGACCCGTCTGGGCTGGGACGATGACGCGCTAAACGCACCAGAAATCGCCCGGCGGGCCGAAGCTGCGGGGATTGCGATGATTACGGTACATGGGCGAACACGCTGCCAGTTCTACAAGGGGCGTGCCGATTGGGCCGCAATCCGCGCAGTGACCGAGGCAGTGCGCATTCCGGTTGTGGCCAATGGCGACATTACCAATTCTGAGACCGCGCGTGACGCTTTGGCGAAATCGGGGGCTGCCGGTGTCATGGTGGGGCGCGGCGCGCAGGGGCGGCCATGGGTGCTGGCGCAGATCGCCGCCGATTTGTTTGGAACCACTGCCCCCAGTATTCCGCAGGGTGCGGCTTTGGGGGATCTGGTGATTGCACATTATGAAGATATGCTGGGGTTTTACGGCATCGAGCTTGGTCACCGCGTGGCGCGCAAGCATCTGGATTGGTATCTGGACGCGGCGGGCCTAACAACCAACCGCCGCGCAATTTTGACCGAGGCAGACCCCGCGCGCGTCATCAGCGCCCTGCGCGCCGTCTTTGACGATGCCACACAGGTGGCAGCATGAGCCCGCAAACTGTTCCGAGTTTAACAGGCGTTGTATGGGCCTCGTTGCCGATCCCGGGTTTGTTGATTGATGGCCAAGGGCTGATCGTTGATATTAACCCCGCGGCGGAAGATTTTCTGAATGTCTCGACCCGCAGTCTGAAGGGTCAGTTCGTTTTTGACCGTTTGCATATCAACGCCCCGATGGAAGAAGCGATTGCGCGAACGCGGTTTAACCGCGCAGCGTTGTCGATCAACGACGTTGATGTCACCACGGGGGAAAAGCCACCCGTGCAGTGTCAGCTGCAACTTGCCCCGATCCAGGACAATCCCGATTACGTGATGCTGCTGATCTGGCCACGCGAGATTGCAGATCGGTTTGGCCGAGATGCTGGCACATGAAATTAAAAACCCGCTGGCAGGCATTTCAGGGGCGGCGCAACTGTTGGCGATGAATCTTTCGCCCGAAGACCGCGAGCTTTCAGACCTTATCGTCGAAGAAACCCGCCGAATCGTAAAACTACTGGAACAGGTGGAACAATTTGGCAATCTGCGCCCGCCAGATCGCCGCGCTGTAAATATCCATGACGCCTTGGACCGTGCGCGGCGTTCTGCCTTGGTCGGTTTCGCGGCCAAAATGACGATTGTTGAGGATTATGACCCGTCATTGCCGGCGACCTTCGCCGATCCGGATCAGTTGATGCAGGTCTTTTTGAACCTGATCCGCAATGCGGCCGAAGCAGCGGGCCCTAAAGGGGGCACGATCAGGTTGCATACATTTTACGACCTATCGCTGCGTTTGCGGCGCAAAGACGGTTCGGGCAACCCGCTGGCCCTGCAGATCGAGATCATCGACGACGGCCCGGGCATCCCGCCTGAAATTGCCGCAAATATCTTCGAGCCTTTTATTTCTGGCCGCGAAAATGGCACCGGGCTTGGACTGGCGCTGGTGTCAAAGATCGTGTCCGACCATGACGGCTGGATTGCGGTTGATTCCACCCCCGGTCGCACTGTGTTTCGCGTTTCCCTGCCTCTCGCCCCGAAAAGCCCAAAAGTTACAGGAGTTTAAACAATGGATGGCACAGTACTTGTTGCTGATGACGACCGCACAATCCGCACTGTGTTGACCCAAGCCCTGACCCGGGCAGGGTGTAAAGTGCACGCGACGTCAAGCCTGATGACACTGATGCGCTGGGTTGAAGAGGGCAAGGGCGATCTGGTCATTTCCGATGTGATGATGCCGGATGGCAATGGGTTGGAAGCCTTGCCACAAATCGCCAAGCTTCGCCCCGGCCTGCCGGTTATCGTGATCTCGGCGCAAAACACGATTATGACGGCTATTCAGGCGGCAGAAGCCGAAGCCTATGACTACCTGCCAAAACCCTTTGACCTTCCGGATTTGATGAAGCGTTCCGCCAAGGCGCTGGACCTCAAACGCCGTGCGCCCATTCGTCAAGCCGTCGTGCAGCGCGATTCGGGCGATGATCTGCCACTGGTCGGGCGCACGGCTGTGATGCAAGCATTGTACCGGCTTGTGGCGCGCGTGATGAATACCGACCTTGCGGTCTTGGTTACGGGCGAATCTGGTACAGGTAAGTCGTTGATTGCCAAAGCGATCCATGATTTCTCGGATCGACGCTCGCAGCCCTTTGTCGTGGCGCAAGCTGGTGATTTGTCGGGGGTTGAAGGCCCTTCTGCGCTGCTGTCGCGCGCCAAGGGTGGCAGTCTCGTGTTTGATGAAATCGGCGATTATGATGATGATAGTCAGGCCAGAATCGTGCGCATGCTGGATATGTTTGGTGATAATGCGCCGCGCGTCATGGCCACCAGCCAGTCTGATTTGACCGCCAGAATGGAGGCGGGTCGCTTTCGTCAGGATCTGTTCTACCGTTTGGGCGGTGTGACGCTGCAAGTCCCTTCCTTGCGCGAAAGGGTCGATGATATCCCGCTGCTGGCCGATCACTTTTTGGCACGCGGCGAGCGGGAAATGGGCATTATCCGCCGCTTTTCCGCCGAGGCGGGCGAATTGGTGCGTGCTTACAGCTGGCCCGGCAATGTGCGCCAGCTGGAAAACACGATGAAGCGGCTGCTGGTCACCTCTACCTCTTCCGAGATCACGCGCACTGAAGTTGAAGGCGTTTTGGGCAATCAACCCGCATTGGAACCCCTGCGCGGCGGCGGCGAGGGCGAAAAACTGTCTGCCTCGGTTGCAAGACATCTGAAGCGCTACTTCGATCTGCATGGCGGGGCCTTGCCCCCCCCCGGCGTCTACACCCGGATTTTGCGTGAGGTCGAAGCGCCTTTGATCGAGATTGCCTTGGATGCCACGGCCGGAAATCAGGCCCGATGTGCCGACTTGCTTGGGATTAACCGAAATACCTTGCGTAAGAAGATAACAGACCTCGATATTCGCGTGACACGCCGCCGCAAACTGATGTAAAACCGCCACAGGGAGCGTGGCAAACCGGTTCAGACCAGGTTGCCGCATCCCATATGTGGGGCAGAGCGTATTTCTGCTTCCTATTAGTGGGGGTTAGACGGGTTTGTCGGCAACTATACGTGGCAACACTTGGCTTCGACTGGTCCGGCTGCGCAGGCAACGTCGGTTCCAGACGATTATGACCTTTGGCTTGGTCATTTTGGGGCCAATGCTGGCAATTGCAACGTTCTTGGCCTTGGGTCCGTTTCAGCAAGGCGCAAGCTCGCCCTATCTTCGACTGATCTTGTTGACCGATCTGATTTATGTGCTGACCGTGGCCGTGCTTGTGATGGGTCGCGTGGCGCAGATGATCTCGGATCGGCGCAGCCAGTCGGCGGGGTCGCGGCTGCATCTGCGGCTTTCGGGCGTTTTCGCGCTTTTGGCGCTGATCCCGACTGTGTTGGTCGCGGTTTTCGCCGTATTGACTTTCAATGTCGGGCTGGAGGGCTGGTTTTCCGAACGTGTTCGCGATGTTGTTGGCAATTCATTGGCCGCAGCCGAGGCTTATGACGGCGAACACCGTCGGGATTTGACCGAAGATGCCATCAGTTTGGCGGCCTATCTGAATGTCGCCAAGCAATCGACTTTCTTTCTGGCCGATGATCAACTGCGTCCGATCCTGACACAGGGGCAGGCGGCTATTCAGCGTGGCCTGCGCGAAGCCTTCTTAATTGATGGCGGAGGCGAGCTGAAAACACGGGGCGAGCTTTCCTATCTGTTCGATTTTGAGGCCCCGACACCCAATCAGCTTGCTTTGGCGCGCACCGATGAAATCGTCCTGATCGACGACTGGCCGAATGACGAGTTGCGCGCGATTGTTCATTTGGATGCCTACGCTGATCGCTACCTTTATGTCTCGCGCGAAGTCGACGGTAAGATATTGGGATTGCTTGATGAAACCCGCGAGACTGTGGCGCTTTATCAGCAGTTGGAGTCGGAACGCGGGCGGCTTTTGTTTGAATTCGGGCTTTTGTATTTGGGCTTCGCTCTGATCTTGAT